>CADBTD010000077.1 GCA_902797535.1 uncultured Ruminococcus sp.
ACTCCAAGACCGTCAACAAGAACATATCCCGACGGAACTGTTCCTGTAATTTTCATGTCAACACCATCAGTCTCGATAACGCTTCCTATGCCTGTGATTATGATATTTTCCTCAGGAACGCCTACCGAAACAGCAGTTGCGGCGTGCTTCATAAGGTGCTTATACTCACCATGAACGGGGATAAAATACTTTGGCTTTGTGAGTGAAAGAATAAGTTTCTGCTCTTCCTGGCAGGCATGACCCGAAACGTGTACCTCATACATTGACTCATATACAACGTCCGCGCCCTGTTTAAGCAGATCGTTCACTACTTTGGTGACAAATTTTTCATTGCCGGGTATCGGATTAGCGGAAATGATTATAAAATCATTAGGAGTAATAGTTACATTGCGGTGTTCTCCTCTTGCCATTCTGGTCAGTGCGCTCATAGCCTCGCCCTGACTGCCGGTCGTGATTATACACATTTTGTCTGACGGATATTTTGAGACAAGTTCCATATCAACAAGCAGTCCGTCAGGTATCTTGAGATAGCCGAGTTCAATGCTCTTTGCTATGACATTGACCATGCTTCTTCCCGATACAGCGACCTTTCTTCCTGTGCGGGCAGCAATATTCACGACCTGCTGTATACGATGCACGTTAGAAGCAAATGTAGCGATTATCATGCGCTTGCCCTCAGCCTTGACAAAGAGCTTTTCAAAACTTTCTCCGACCTTGCGTTCGCTCATGGTATATCCCGGTCTTTCGGAGTTGGTGGAGTCCGACATAAGTGCAAGGACTCCCCTGCTTCCCAGTTCAGCAAAGCGGGCAAGGTCTATGACCTGACCTTCTATAGGGGTATAGTCTACTTTGAAGTCACCGGTGTGTACGATCACGCCTGCGGGAGTATGGATAGCCATTCCCACAGAATCGGGGATAGAGTGATTTACTCTGATGAATTCAACGGCCATACATCCGAAACGTACAGTTTTTCTCGGTTCCACAGGTATAAGTTTTACCTGATCAAGTATGCCGTGTTCACGGAGTTTTCCTTCGATAAGGCCGAGAGTAAGTCTTGTGCCGTACACGGGAACATTATATTTCTTCAGAAAATAAGGCAGAGCACCTATATGGTCCTCATGACCGTGCGTGATAGCAATGCCCCTGAGTTTGCTTTTGTTCTGTTCGATGTAGGTGAAATCAGGTATAACTATATCTACACCGAGCATTTCGCTGTCAGGAAAAGCAAGTCCGCAGTCAACGATGAACATATCATTGGAACACTCAAATACGGTAAAATTTTTGCCTATCTCATTAAGACCGCCGAGAGGTATTATCTTGACGGGAGTTTTTCTCTGGTCACGCTGACGATTCTGACGCTCCTGAGGATTCTTTTTACCCTTTTCTCCTGACGGCACACCCTTGACAGTCAAAGGCGATATCCGTCTTCCTGTCCTCGACTTTCCTGTAAGCTGTGACAGAAGAGCACCGTCTTTCTTCTCGTTTTTTTCGTTTTTTCTGCCGGTCTTTACCTCAGAGCCTTGCTTTTTTCTTCCCTCGGCACGGAATTTTCTGACGTTCTTTCCTTGTAATGCCATAAAATGATTCTTTTTCAGCGCAAGATGATACCCCCGCACTTTCCCGCACCCTCCACAAAGGCACGGAAAGGCAGGATACACCCCTGCGCTCTCCTTTCGCTCAAAAATTCGATATTCTATTTAACGTACAAATAATAACATGAAAGCAGCTTTGCGCTATCACAGTAGCTGTACCCGTTTATATGGTCGGATTATTGAAATGTTTCGGGCACACTGTCAGCACGCACGATGCGGCTGTACCTTTGTTTTCCTTTTAGGAACATATGTTCTGCATAGTACACAGAACGGCACGAACAAAAATATCTGTATCTATTATATACCACATCAGCAGAATTGTCAAGTGCCGCAGCATATGTTCAGCCGGCTTATCTCCTTCGATCATAATGTAATATGTATAATTTTCGTCAGTGATATCCACCCCTATTCATAAAAATTAACAATTTTTTACTTTAATTATTTTTGAACAAGTGTTATAATAATAAAGTATAAATTATGAAACGGAGATCATCTGAAATGAATGCTTTTGATTCACTCAAACGCAAGGCACTCGAAAAATATTTCGACTCGCTCAATCCTATGCAGCAAAAAGCTGTATTCAAGACACACGGATACCTGCTCATACTTGCAGGCGCCGGAAGCGGCAAAACCACCGTGCTGATAAACAGGATAGCAGATATGATATATTTCGGTGACGCATACGAGTACGAAGACGACAGGGATCATACAAAGCAGGAACTCGATTTTCTTTCCGACTATGCCGAAGGGAAAACAGAGGATCACGCAAGATTAGCCGAGATAATCTCTCACGCCTGCATAAATCCCTGGAACATACTTGCGATCACTTTCACAAACAAGGCCGCTAACGAACTAAAAGACAGGCTATCTTCCATGCTTGGTGAGCAGGGTTCATTTGTCAAGGCTGCTACTTTCCATTCAGCCTGTGCAAGGATACTTCGTGCAGAGTGTGAGCATATCGGATACAAGCCGAGTTTCACCATATATGATACAGATGACTGCCTGAGGCTTATGAAATCTGTTCTTAAAGAGCTTGACTTCTCGGATAAGATATTTCCTCCGAGAGCTATGCTTTCAGTGATATCTGCACAGAAAAATGCTATGGTATCACCCGAGGATTACTTTGAAACATACAAGAACGACATCCGTGAGCGTGATATAGCGAAGATATATAAACTGTACAATGAACATCTGAAAGCATCAAATGCAATGGATTTCGACGATATACTCGTAAACACGGTGACGCTTTTTGAAAAGAACGATGATGTTCTTGACCATTATCAGAATCTCTACAAATACATACTCGTTGATGAGTATCAGGACACCAATCAGGTTCAGTTCAAGCTCATTGACCTTCTTTCAGCCAAGTATGGCAATCTATGTGTTGTAGGTGATGACGACCAGAGCATATACCGTTTCAGAGGTGCAACGATAGAGAACATCCTTAACTTTGAAAAAAACTTTGCCTGCGACCCCGAGACAGATATAATCAGACTTGAACAGAATTACCGTTCGACGCAGAACATACTCACAACTGCAAATGAGCTTATTGCAAATAACAAGGGCAGAAAGGGTAAAAATCTGTGGACAGACAGCGGTGACGGCGAGAAGGTCACAGAATACCGTGCTCTCAACGAGCGAACAGAAGCAAAATATATAGCCAAAACTATAGCAGAAAACGTTCAGAATGGTGCTTCATATAAACAGCACGCTGTTCTGTACAGAATGAATGCACAGTCGAATATACTTGAACAGACATTCATCCGTGAGGGCATTCCCTATATCATTTTCGGAGGTCAGAAATTCTACGACCGCAAGGAAATAAAGGATATGCTGTCATACCTTGCTGTTATCAACAATCCTGCTGACACTCTGAGACTTCGCAGGATAATCAACGAGCCCAAACGAGGCATAGGTGACGCTACTGCTGCTTCTGTGATCGAGATAGCTGCACAGCTCGGAGAATCTCCTTTACAGATACTGCGCGACTGTCAGGATTATGCCCCTATCGCAAAAAAAAGCAAGGCGCTTCTCGGAGTATCCGAGATATTCGACAGACTGACAGAACTCAGCGAGACTCTGCCGCCATCTGAACTGCTTGAACAGGCGCTTGTCATCACAGGTTATGCTGATATGCTCAATTCTCACGGCGAGGAGGGCAAAATGCGCCTTGAAAACATAGCGGAGCTTAAATCTACCATGCTCACCTATGAAGCGGAGGCTGAAGAACCCACTCTTGAAGGATTTCTTGAGGAAATATCTCTATACACCGACATTGACAAATATGACCCCGATGCGGATTATGTTGCACTTATGACGATACATTCGGCAAAGGGTCTTGAATTCGACTATGTTTTCGTTCCGGGAATGGAAGAAAATGTATTTCCATCTGCAAGAAGTTCCGACACTCCCGATGAACTCGAGGAGGAAAGAAGACTTGCATATGTTGCAGTGACCAGAGCGAAAAAACGGCTGTGGCTTCTGCACTCTGCTGCAAGAATGCTTTACGGCAGAACAACAGCGAACCGTCCTTCAAGATTCCTTGCCGAACTTCCCGAAGATCAGGTAGAAAAGATCCAGGAAGAACCGCCGCAGGGATTCAACAGGCCTCAGCGCCCGAAGAAACCCGACTACTCACATGAAGCAGACGATGTGCTCGAACGCCGCAAAAACAGCATGGCTCAGACCTCGGGCAGTTCGGATCTTTCGCCGGGAGATACTATACTTCACCCAAATCCGAAATTCGGCAAAGGAGTTATACTAAGTGCAGAGCCAATGGGAGGAGATACTCTTCTGGAGATCGCATTTGAAAGCTGCGGCACAAAGAAGATCATGTCAAACTTCGTAAAGCTCAAGAAGATCTGATATGGAAACAGCAATACTTATTACCTGCATACTGCTGTTAGTGTTATGTCTGTTGATGCTGTTCAGACTGTTTACGATGAAAGGCGGCAGTGACGGCATAAACAGAATGCTCAGTGAAAACAGCAGTTCTCTCAGAAAAGAGATCGGCGAAAATGTACGCGGTCTCGGCACTATGCTGTCACAAAGCCAGCAGACAGCGCAGAATGCTCAGTCTGCTCAGCTGAAAATGCTTGAGCAGCGATTCTCGACCCTTGAATCTAACAATGCACAGGCACTCGAATCGATGAGAAAAGCGATGAACAGTCAGCTCGATTCGATGAGAGATGATATGACCAAGCAGCTGGAACTGATAAGAAGCAATAACAACAGCCGTCTTGAATCGATACAGAATACCGTAAGCGAGAAGCTTGACAAGAAGATGACCGAATCATTCAGTCTTGTAAGCGAAAGACTTGAACAGGTATACAAAGGCCTCGGCGAAATGCAGACAATAGCTTCCGGAGTCGGAGACCTGAAAAAGGTATTTTCGAATGTGAAGAACCGAGGAATACTCGGTGAGATACAGCTCGGTGCGATACTTGATGATATCCTTGCACCCGAACAGTATGATACCGATACTGCTGTAGTTCCCGGAAGCAGCAACAGAGTGGAATATGCCGTAAAGCTGCCCGGCTCAGACGGCAGCGGTTCGGTATATCTGCCTATAGACTCAAAATTTCCGGGAGATACATATTCAGCTTTACAGGATGCATATGATTCTGCGGACCCTGCAGCGATAGATGCTGCAAAAAAGCGCCTTTCGGAGGCTGTGAAAAGCTGTGCAAAGGACATACACGACAAATACATATCACCGCCGTATACGACAAATTTTGCTATAATGTTCCTGCCTTTTGAAGGACTTTACGCAGAGGTCGTCAACAGCAGTCTTGTAGAAACTTTACAAAGAAAATACAGCGTGAACGTAGCAGGACCTTCAACTATGGCTTCACTGCTGAGTTCACTTCGCATGGGATTCCGGACTCTTGCCATACAAAAGCGGTCAAACGAAGTATGGGAGCTCCTCGGAGCAGTAAAGAAGGAATTCGGAACATTTTCAACGGTACTTGAGGAGACAAGAAAACATATCGGCAAGGTCGATGAAGACCTTGAAAAGCTGATAGGTGTTCGCACCCGACAGATAAATAAAAAGCTCAGCTCGGTAGAAGAACTTTCGGAAGCAGACAGCATAAAGCTGCTGTCCTCTGACGAATAAAGTTCATTTACATATTATTTTCGGGGAGGTAAATATCCGATGAAAAATTCACTCAAATGTATCGTATCACTTATCATTACCATGTGTATACTGACTTCGTCACTGCTTGCTGTACCTGCATCAGCATACAAAGTCACCATGAAGATCGATGAGACCGTTACTGCCAATCAGCGTAACAACTACTACAAAACAAGCGCTTTTATAGGAAGTTCCATCGGTGTCGGGCAGCAGAATTATTTCCGTTCAAAAGGGAATGGATATCTTGGCAATCCCCTTTTCATGGTAAGAGGCTGCTATTCTTTCAACAATGATTTTACCAACAACCGTCCTTATATGATCTGCTGGAGAGGTACTCCGTATCATGCCTGGGATGCTATAAGATACAGCGGTGTTGATAAAGTGTTCATAAACATGGGGACCAACGATATGTATACCTCAGCGCAGGACACATACAATTCCTATGTCAGATATCTTCAGAATATACGCAGAGTAAACCCGAATGTAGTTATTTTCATCGAAGCCACACCTCCTATGTGGAACGGCTCACAAAGAGCTGTCCTTAACAACCGCAATATCGACCGGCTCAACAGCCTTATCAGTAATTACTGCGCCCAGCAAAAAGATATGTATTACATTGATATCAACAGCGTTCTGAAAGACAGCAGCGGCGGTATTGCTGCATCTTATACGAGCGACAGATATGTACATCTTACCAACAGCGGATATGCAAGATGGATGAAGGCTGTGACCGCATACACTGATGTGCTTATCGTAAAGGAAAGAAGAGTCACAAAAGCCTGCGATGCTGTAAGCAGAATGATAGAGCGCCGCAGGTACAAATCAGCCAAGGCATATATCGAATTAGCTGAAGATGCTTTATCAAAGCTTGACAACAGTACCAAAAAAGACAAGCTGACTGCACGTCTTAACAAGCTGAAGCTCAGATACAGAAAACGGACCGGCGAAACGATCCAATAACAGCAAAGCCCGCATTTTCACGATGCGGGCTTTTTGTATATTCAGATATTACTCCGTCGAAGAAATGATCATTTCTTATGCTTGAATCTTCGCTGAGCTATTTGCTGTCTTATATCTCTGCCTGAAAATCTCAGCGGAGCAAACCCGACAACTCTTGATGATATCCTGTCATGATAGCGCTTTTCAAGTTCGGTCTGTGACAGATTTGTTGAGATTATCAAAGGCCTGCGCAGGTTTATCCTGCCATTCAGGATATTATAAAGCGTAGACTCGTAGAACTGTGACGGTGGTTCTGAACCCAGATCGTCTATTATAAGCATATCAGCTGAAATTAGAGAGTCAAGAGTATCTCCCTCTTCCCTTCCGAAATGCTCGTCCTCTACCTTTCTGAGGAGGTCATAAGCCGAACCGAATACCGTTACAAAACCTCTTTCAGACAGCGCTTTTGCAACACATGACGAAACGAAAGTCTTGCCAAGTCCTGTCCCGCCCGAAAACAGCATGGAACGTGTATCTTTCGGGAAAGTTTCGCAGTAGTTTTTCAGATAAGCTATCCATTTCACCATTCTTTCCCTATCGGGTTCATTTACATAAAACGAAGGATCGAACTCCGAGAAATCATGAAGAGATATCGACATATTATCATTGAGTTCCTGCACTGTATATGCCCTTAAAAGATCCTTCATACAGTCACAGCGTTCGCCTTCAAAATAACCCGTATCACTGCATTTAGAGCAGGTATAATGCGGTTCAAGATACTTTCTGTCGCCGGTAAGATCTTCTATGAGTATCGCTATACGTTCCTGAGTTGCAAGATTCTTTTCTCTTACAGCAGCAGCAGATGCAGCCGCTTCGGGATCATGGCCGGCTATGATCTTCATAAGTTCAAGATAACTGGTCTTGAGACTTTCACGCATATCACGGACCTCGGGAAGTTTGGAATAGATATAGTCTTCTCTGGCTGCAAGGTCATCTTCGGCGTCCTGTCTGCGCTTTTTAAGCTCTTCCTCTGCCCTGAGAAAGGCGTTGTGTGTATACTTCATTACTCTCCCTCCTCAGAAGAAAGTACGGAAGGATCGAAGTTCATCACCATATCCTCCCAGCTTTCAGCATCAAACGAGCCGGCAGAAGCCGCTTCGTTCTGCTTTTTATCGGCATATGCCTGCTCTGATGCATATACAGACTCTGTACTCATAAGTCCGTCATTATGCCAGCGGTTAAGTATTCCGTTTATGTATTTGATATCAACTTTGTTTCTGTTTTCACGGCAGCGTTCACCTGCAAGTTCTATAACATCAGGTTTAAAGCCCCACTCTATCCAGCTGTCAAAATATTC
>CADBTD010000078.1 GCA_902797535.1 uncultured Ruminococcus sp.
AAGCGCAGACTGGCTTTAGTGCCGAGCGTTATTGTTTTACTGCTCTCAACTGCTGTTTATATAGAGACGATCCTGGAGAACGATGGTTTCATCGGCAAACCGCCCATTGTTCATGATATTATCCTTTCTGTATGGTATTTGTTCTCCACTGCTATTACCATGTCCGCAGTCTATAAAAAGCTCAGTATTGGTTTTATCTGCTATAATTTTATAACGATGAGCCTGTGTGATTTCATTTTGGCGCCGTTCAGAGTGGTTTTAAAAAATGTGCGAATAGCCGATATTGCGGAATTTATTTTGCAGATCCTTGTATTTTCGTTGCTTATCATTGTAATAAAAAAGAAAAAGCATGAAAGTCTTGTACAGCAAAGCGTTGCCTCGGTAGATAAAAAGATATATGTTCTGCTCATGCTTTTTATCCTTTGTATGGCGATAACAAATATCTACATGACACGTAAAGCAACAGGTGGTTTTGTTGTGGTGTGGCTTCTGGCGCTTGTGTTTGCACTTGTACTTATGATATACTGCGTAATGACCGCAGTTTCGGAGCGCAATAAGCAAAAGTCGGTCGATCTGCTTTCCGAAAGACTTGACTCTCAGCTCCACTACTACGAAAAAATAAACGACATATACGGCGAGTTCCGCAGTTTCCGCCACGACTATAAAAACCATATGCTGTGCGTGGAAAGTCTGCTGAAAAAAGGTGAGACAGAACAGGCTCTCGAATATATGCGCACAATGGAGGGCATCACAAAGGAACGCACCAACAAATTCAGCACCGGCAATGTGATAGTTGACGCACTTTTAGACGATAAACAGGACAGAGCCGACCTGAGCAACACGACCATAGAATTTTCGGGACGTATGCCCTCCGAAGGCATAACGAACATCGACCTCTGCACCGTCGTCGCAAACGCCGTTGACAACGCAATCGAAGCCTGCGAAAAAGGCGACACCCACGAAAGAAAGTCCATTCAGATAACAAGCGCAGTGGACAAGGGCTGTTTCTTCTTCAAGATATCCAACCCCATGTACGACACAGTAAAGATCAAGGACGGCAACAAAGTCACCACCTCAAAGGAAGACAGCACCCGTCACGGATTCGGCGTGGCAAATATCGTCAGCACCGCCGAAAAATACAGCGGCAGTGCCGAACTCTCCGCCGCAGACGGAGTCTTCACCCTCGAAGCCGACCTCGTTCTCGGCAGTGCGTAAAAAGGAGTGCATTTTATGCTTGATGTTTTAGAATCTGTGCTGTATATCATCGCAGCATATTTTATAGTTGAAATGGGCGGGATACTTTTTAACTTCAAGAAACAAAGGGGCACTGTGCCGTGTGCAATCTGTTATCTCCTTTTCCTTGTTGCTGAATATGTGCTCATGAGGCATGGCTTTGGCATCATTAGTTTGGCGAGTTTGGCGGTTTATAAGGTCTTGCTGTTAGTGATCTATCTCTTTTCCTTTGCATGGATAATGTTGTTTGTGTATAAAAAGACAGGTTTTATGGTGATCTATTATAATATCTTCTGTGTGGTCGTGACCGATATATTGAGGATGCCTTTAAGTATCATGCCTAAATTAAAGGAAAGTCAATGCTTGCAATCGATCTTTATGTGGTGCATCACGATAACGTTATTCGCTGTCATGATAAAGGCGATACGAAAGAAAAAACGTGAACAGATTGTACATAAAGTATTCAGCTCCGTCCCGAAAAGAGTATATTTTCTTCTTGCCGTATTTCTCTTTGCACTGGATATAACAAATTCAGCTATCAAGCGCTCATCAGACATAGAGATGTTAAATATTATCACCTGGATAGTAGTTGTTATCTCAGGTATCGTACTTGCGATATCGTCAGTGATGATCGCCGTCTCAGAGCATCAGAAACAGGAAAATGTCGATCTTCTCTCAAAACAGCTCGACTCTCAGCTCCACTACTACGAGAAAATAAACGACATATACGGCGAATTCCGCAGCTTCCGCCACGACTACAAGAACCATATGCTGTGCGTGGAAAGCCTGCTGAAAAAAGGTGAGACAGAACAGGCACTCGAATATATGCGCACAATGGAGGGCATAACAAAGGAACGCACCAACAAATTCAGCACCGGCAACGTGATAGTTGACGCTTTGCTTGACGACAAGCAGGACAGGGCAGACCTGAGCAACACGACCATAGAATTTTCAGGCCGTATGCCCTCTGAAGGCATAACGAACATAGACCTCTGCACCGTCGTCGCAAACGCTGTAGACAACGCAATCGAAGCCTGTGAAAAGGGCGACACCCACGAAAGAAAGTCCATTCAGATAACAAGCGCAGTGGACAAAGGCTGTTTCTTCTTCAAGATATCCAACCCAATGTACGACACCGTGAAGATCAAAGACGGCAACAAAGTCACCACTTCAAAAGAGGACAGCACCCGTCACGGCTTCGGCGTGGCAAATATCGTCAGCACCGCCGAAAAATACAGCGGCAGTGCCGAACTTTCCGCCGCAGACGGAGTCTTCACCCTCGAAGCCGACCTCGTTCTCGGCAGTGTGTAAAACAAAAAACGGGTCGGTGCAGTTTTCTGCATCGGCCCGGTTTTTATCGGGGGGTCACTTGTTTTTTCTTGAATCGATCAATGCTTTTATGGATATCACCTGACCTATAACTACCAGCGCAAGTCCTGCGGCAAGCACATAGGGTGTTTTCGGTGAGATCATTGAGATCACTATCATAACTGCGGCTGCTATCGCAGCTATTATGCCTGATACGATGAATGCTGTTGATGTTGTTTTTTTCATGGTTCATTCTCCTTTTATTTTGTTTTTTTGTGTAAGGCGGGCTTTGCGTATATGAGCCCTCCTGCCGCGATCACTATCAGTGCGTATGATGTCCGGTCCATCTGACCGGGAAACAGCACCAGCTGCCCTATCAGTGAGATAAGCGCAAGTATCGATGCCATAAATCCCAGCAGAGCGGCGCTCTGTCTTTTGCCTCTTTCAGCATTGGAACTGTTCATTGTAAATGTCTCCCTTCCTGCTGAATCTGTGTACAGCTTTCATAAGCATGGTGAGCATTATGAGTATTATACATATCACAGCAGCGGCTGTGTTTGATACCACACGCTTGAATGCAAGCACTATGGTGAATATAACTGCTGCGGTCAGTTTTACGGCGGCGCAGCTTTTTATTTTTTCCTTTCTCTCTCTCATTTCTGCGGTCCCCCTTCTTATATGTATCAGCTGTACATATACTCAGCTGCAAATGAAGCGTATTCTTTCTCATATGCTTCATTGTGTTCTTCTGTCATAGCGCTCATATACGCCGAGATGCTGCTGTCTTTGTCTGTGTCGGTGAATATTCTCTTTGCTATGTCAGATACTCTGCTGAAAAAATTGCTGTTCCTTTTCATTTTATATGTCCCTTTCTTTATTTACACTTATTATTTTCTCTTTCGTTTTGTTCTTTTGTTCTTTTTTGTTTTATTGTCAGTTTTTTTCTTTCTTTGTCTTTTCGGGGTCGGATAATGTGCATATCAGTGCGCATATTATCGCTATCTCAAGATACGGGATACCATCGAATCATTTTGTCTTTATGTATTCGGCAACACTGTCCATCATCAGACCTGTCAGACGTATCGTTCCGATCGAAATGATCAGATCGTTCATCCTGCCGTTTCCTTTCTTTGTCTGCACATTGTCTGTTTTATCTCTTTTGCTCTGTTTTATTTATTTGGTTCTGTTTTATCTGTTTTTTATGAAGGATATCTGTTTCCGTGTTATTTCTCATCCTCTTTTCTGCTTTTTGAGCCGTACATACAGCAGATTACTGCGCTCACTGCACAAATTTCGGTGTATGGCAGATTCTTTACGCTCTTTGTGTGTATGTACTCAAGCACTCCGCCAAATATCAGAAGCGCAAATGATATCCAGCATACCGCCATGCATATCCTGCTTTTCTTTGATGTCTCTTTCATTTTTATCCATCCTTTCATTTGTCTCACGAGGTCCTGCTTGTATTTCTTTTGTCTCCTTTCATATCTGTTATTCCCTCGGTGTGATATCAGTATATCACAGTCCGGAAATTATTTCAGAAAACGGGGAGTGAATCGTTCGCATTTTGGAGTAAATGGTAAAAAAAGCACTCCGGGGCCTGAAAATACTGCCGTTCGGGGCAGGTTTGCGCTGTTCGGGACAGACTTGTGCCATTCGGGACGAAATAGCGCCATTCGGGACATGACGGGTTGACACTTTCAGAGATAGATGTTATATTATATTTGTAAGATTCACAGAAATCAAACAGATCATAACGTTTACCCTAAATAATAAGATACAACATAACAAAAAATCCATCGTATTTTGGTAGGTACGATGGCTTTTTTGTTTTTATGGGATTTTTTCCGTGTATCTTGAAGCTGATTCAAGACATCTTGCGGC
>CADBTD010000079.1 GCA_902797535.1 uncultured Ruminococcus sp.
AATGATGAGAATCGAAAGATAGCTTATCAGACTAAAAGCAGCGCACTTCTTTCCGGTATCATGTACTGCGCTCACTGTGGCGGAAAGCTGACAGCTATCAGCCATACCGACAGACGCAGAAGAAAAGACGGCACGCTGTATGAGTTCACGAGGGTAAAATACCTTTGCTACCACAAGAGCAGGGGTCTTTGTGAATGCAGCGGACAGTGCTCATACCTTGCCTATAAGGTCGATGATGCAGTGGATAAGGCAATCATGGATATGTTTGCAAGTATTAAGGAAGCACCTGACGAGAAAGCGCTGAAGAAACACTTCACAAAGGAAATGCAGAGCTTCAAGGCAAAGCAGACTAAACTCAAACTTGATCTGTCAAAGCTGGAACAACAGCATGAAAAGCTGGAAGCCGAGATTCCGAAGGCACTTATGGGCGAGGGAGTTTTCTCTCCCGAACAGCTGAACAAGGTGTTGAAGGATATTGAGGCACAGATAGAGGAACGGCAGAGCAAATTAGATACTCTCAATACGGAAATGACGGAAAAGAAAAATTCTATGGAGAGCATAAGACCGCTGTATGACAGCTTCAAGGGCTGGTCTGACGAATATGCAGAAAGCACTATGGAGCAAAAGAAAATGATCATCTCACAGCTCGTTGACTGGATCGAGGTCGGCAGAGAATACAAAGTGAGCATAGTTCTTAACATGACATATCAGCAGTTCTGCAAGGATTGGAATACTGTAAATACGGACAGTTCCGTAAAAGAATAAAAGGTCAGCACATTGGCTGACCAAATTTTTAAAGTAAAAGTGCGGTGTAAAGTTCTTACACTGTTAGAGCATGCGGCTGTTAACCGCAGGGTCGTTGGTTCGAGTCCAACAGGGGGAGCCATATGGAGCCTGTAAACACAACGTTTACAGGCTTTTCTTTATGTCTGTTTGCGGGCGCATGGAACAATGAAATGTTTAATATTTTTAGCTGATTAGAGAGAAAATAGAGATAATTTTAGAGAGAAAATAGAGATTGGAATGTTAATATAAATAACAGAAAATTTATAGAAAAACGATCAACAGACTAAGGAAGGGGATCTGAAGATGAAAAGCAGACTAATTGCGGCGGCGGCAGCTATGGCGATGGCGGCGGGTACCGGCTGTTCTTCGGCAGCACATAAGACTTCTTCGGAAACGCCGCTAAAAGGCGGATATGTCGAAGAGGACGCTTTCAGTTTTGTATATCAGGGTTCAGGGACCCCCGGGGCTGTGTCTGCAACGCCTTTGGCGGGTGAACTTATAGAAAAGGACGGCAAGGTCTGGTTTTCAGATCAGCTGAATCTGCGCTTTTACACAGAAACAGCCGATTTTAGATCCTTTGACAAGGAACAATACGATATCAGCCTCGGTGATGAACTTGCAAGTGTCACACGTTCGGCTGACGGCAGGGTATTTGCCGTTAAATATAAGATGAGCAATACTTCCGATGACGCAAAAAACATCGAGGGACTGTTTGTAAACAGCGACGGGACCACTGTTTCTGCCGATTATCCGAGTAAAGACGCACTGTTCTTCTGTGATGCCGAATTTGGCAGCGATGAACAGCTGTACTTTATAGATATGCTCAACAATAAGCTGATAAAAGCCGATCCCGAAACGGGAAGATGCGAGGAGGCCGCAGATACTTCGGCTGAAAAGATAGATGCAGTGGGTGACTATATGCTGATATCATCACCCGATTCAAGCACTGTGCAGTTTTACGGCACGAAGTCGGGTGAGATCATTGACTGTCAGAAGGCGCTTTCGGACTTCTGGCAGAAAAACATAGTTTCGGCGGCCCGCAGCGATTACGATATATGCGAAGGCGAGGACGGTACTATCTATATAGTATGTTCAGAGGGTATTTTCAGATATGTGCTTGACGGAAACAAGGTGGAGCAGCTTTGCAGCGGTGAAGGCAAAAGGCTCAGAAAACGGGGCGATGTGCTCAATAACTGCGACATAAAATCAATAGTGATGGAAAGCAACGACACATTTCTTGTATCATTTAGTGACGGCGTAATGAAAAGATACCGCTATGATGAGAACTTTGTTGAAGAGGAAGTCAAGAAACTGAAAATATACTCGTTCGAGTACAATCAGCTTTGTGAAAAGGCGATAAGCTGGTTCACATACCGGTACCCCGATGTGAGCGTTATTGAGGAAGAGGCTCTTCCGGGTCTTTCATATGATGACAATATGAAGAATCTGATAACCGAGATAATGTCGGACGATCCGCCCGATATCATATTCCTTGACTGGATGGACATAAAGAACCTCAGTGAAAAGAACGTGCTTGCAGACCTGTCGGGATGCAGGGACAAGTGGTATCCTGAGAATGACGAACTTTTTGACAATATAGTCGAATGGAACAAGACAGATGACGGTAAGCTGTATTCGGTAGCGGGCGGATTTGCCGTTCCGTATATAATGTCGGACGGAAGCGAGGATATATCGGGTATCGAAAGCTTCAAGGACTATACCGACTATGTGGGAAAGCGTGTGAACGATGAAGAACCCATGCTGTACCTGCCTAAGATGGAAGAGGATACTGCCTGGAAAATGCTGTATTTCGATGCATACAAGCAGTTTGAGCAGGGAACGCCCGACAAAGACGCGCTTATCGCTATGCTTGAAAGCGCAAAGAATCTGACGCTGACCGAGGAACAGCTGGAAAACAGATATTCCGGCAGAGATGATTATGACAAGATCGCCTTTGAGTATGAATATTCGCCCGAAGGTTGTGGGATGACCCTTGACAGTATTGAAAAACTTAGTGCCGGATGGCGGTTTATCGGCAATTCTGCGGGCCTCGAGCTGTTGATCGGTTCCAGTCCCGTATCGGCGGGTTTCATATTCAACTATCAATATGACTATGAAACGATAGTATCGGTGAATGAAAAATTCAAGGATAGACAGCTGAAGATGGGCGACCTTGACGGTGGTTCATTCATGCCGATGATGAATATGGGCATTTGCAGTCGTTCAAATAATCAGGAAATGGCGCAGGAATTCTTAAGATCGGCGCTTTCATATCTGCCGCAGACGCAGCTTTCGGAAGACGGGATACCCGTAAACATACGCGCATTGAAGGACAACTTAGTCACTGACAAGGGGCACGGTATGCCTTCGATTCTCGGATCTGTAGGTGAGTTTGAAATGGGCGATGGCAAAACGCTCACAGTTAATTACAGATATCCCACCGACGAAGAGCTTCAGCATCTGATAGATATATCAAAGGGACTGAAAAAGCCCATACTGTACGACAGGCAGACGCATGATATGCTGACCGGACCGATAGTCAAGTATCTTAAAGGAGATATGACTGCCGAGCAGGCGGCAGAAAAGATGATATCGGGCGAGACCCTGAGAGCAAAGGAATAACAGCTGTGTGCATATAGAGGAACGGCATTCGTAACAGAGGTTGCGGGTGCCGTTTTTTGTTGATATCGTTAAATATTGATATATGAAATATTATCTGCGGATGACAGCAGTGTGCGGACAGGTATGAATTTACAAGATATTATCATAGTTTTTTCAAATATAAAATGAAAATACGGGGAATGATTGTTAAATATTTAAAGTCGGTCACTTTTTTGTAAAAAAGTATTGCAAAATGTGATAAAATAATGTATAATGTAATGTATAGTGGCAGACTTTGCGGCCATTGAGCGGAAGCCGCAGAGCTCTGTCGCAGCGGCTTTTTCGCCGAAAGCTGAAAAAATAAAAAATTCAGGAGGGGATCATATTGAAGAAAAGCTTGATAAAGCGCATCGGGTCAGCATTGACGACACTTGCCATGATGGTCACGATGCCCATTTCATCGATGACATCTGTTGTTCATGCCGAAGATGCCGAAGCGCAGCCTCAGGGCGGCAGCCGTTATACCGTCAGCGGCTATAACAGGGATGATATCATAACAGATCCGTCAGGAGCCGTAATAACAGGCCGTGTTTTCTGCCTTGACCGCAAGCTCTACGCTCCGAGCGGACAGGAATTTGAATCGATACTGCTTTCCGAGCTTGACGGTGTGGATACCGAACACCCGAAAGAGGCCGGAAAACAGACGTATTATCACAATTTTACACCTAAGGTAAAGGAAAGACTTCTTAAAGTACTGATCGACTATGAAAAGATCAACGAGAAGGCAAAGAGTTTTAACCGCGAAGCAGAATTTGAACAGATCGTTACGGCACATCCCGAGCTTGGTCTTACAGCGGAAAATCTGAAAAACTACTGGAAATCAGTTACTTCGAGCATTCCTCAGGATTTTGTCTGGACGGTGGTCCACGATGAATCAGAGTGGCCTGTTTTTGTAAAGGACGATGGTTCAAACGGATATCATGCAGATAATTACTGTGAGAGAGAAAAATCGTTCAAATATATATCCGAAGATCCGCTCAATGATCCGCTTTCATTGTGGAATCTGCTTTACAAGCCGCTTATCGACTATGTGGATAATGAAATAGATGATTATTTTGCAAAGGGATATGATGCACTTATATTGAACGGACCAGGCAATGTTCAGACTATGCTTGGCGGGGCTTTTAAGTACGGCGAACTTAAGGTAGTCAAATTCGATACTGTTACAAGCGCAGGAATATACAACGCAAAGCTAAAACTGACTGCAAAGAATGCAAGTGCAGATCTTACGGGTGTTACTGCCTTTAATGGTGAAGAAGAATCATCCATAACTATCACAAGAGATGACAGCAAAAAGAATGAGATAGTCTTTAATTCGTGCTACAGAGGCGTACGCCTTGTGGGGATGCCTTCGGGCGAATATGTTCTGAGCGAGATAGAAACTCCGGATCACTATATCAGCGCTTCCGATGTAACATTCTCATTTAATAACAGAACTTCCGAGGTCCGGATAAAAGATGGCGTCAAAATGCCCTACAGAGTAACTATGGGCGACAAACCGTATTATGTAAAGATAGGAAAGTGCAGAGCCGGTACTGAAATAAAGATAAGCAGTGCATCAATGGCACTGTACAAAGCTTCTTCTCTGGATGAAAACGGAGAACTGATCGAAGGTGAACGTGCTGTAGCGACATGGATGAGTTCATCTTCCGGAGATAAGTTAGTTGAAAATCTTGACTGCAATACCGAATATGTTATCAGAGAGCTCAAAGCTCCCACCGGTTACCTGAGAAATCCCGATGACATTCATTTTATCATCAACGAGAACGGTGAAGTCACAGTCAACGGTTCTGTTGTTGAGGACAATCGTATAATCTTTGAGGATAAGCTCACTTCAGTTGACATAAGCAAGGTATCTGCTTTTGATTCAAAGGAGCTTCCGGGTGCGACTCTGAAGCTGACGAGTGAAGAATATACCTACTGGTCAAATGTATTGAGCCGTTTTTCCTCAGATGATAAAACAAAATATTCCATCAAGGCAGTAAGTAGTGCCAATGGAGCAAGTAATATCGGTTTCACCTGGGTATCAGCTGATGAACCGCTTACTGTAATGCAGCTTCATACCGATGTTGAGTACACACTTACCGAAACAGGCGCACCCGACGGCTACACCTACAGTGAGTCGGTGAAATTCAAGCTTGTGGATAAGGGAAACAATCAGACAGGCGTACTGATCTGGGACGAGGAAGCTCAGGAGTATGTTGATGCAGACGGTTCAGCTGTTGTGATGAAGGACGAAGCTTTCGGTGACGTTCATATTTCCAAGACAGACGCGGCAGGTTCAAAGGAACTTGACGGTGCGCTGCTAACAGTCAAAGACAGCGAAGGCAACAGTGTTATCCGCAAAGGCAGCAGCTTTAACGGTGAAGATTTCCGCACTACGCCATATACAAGCAAGGCAGGAAAGGATCTTGTGATATGGGGCAGAGACCTCAAGGCAGGTGAAGTATACACCATAACCGAGGAAGGCGCTCCCAAGGGATACATCTATACCGAGTCTATGCAGTTCAAGGTAGACGCTGAAGGCAAGCTGTATGTATACGACAAGGACAGCGATGAATTCGTACTGTTCACAGGCAAAAAGATACTCATGAAGGATAACGCTATCGGCGATGTAGCGATATCCAAGACAGATGCTGCAGGTTCAAAGGAACTTGACGGAGCAAAGCTGACTGTTAAGGACAGCAGCGGAAACAGCGTTGTTCGCAAGGGCGAAAACTTTGACGGGGACGGTTTCCTCACCGAGCCGTACACAAGCAAGGCAGGAAAGGACCTCATCATAAAGGGCAGCGACCTTAAGGTAGATGAAGTATACACCATAACCGAGGAAGGCGCTCCCAAGGGATACACATATACCGAATCGATACAGTTCAAGATAGAAAGAGACGGCAAGGTATATGTATACGACAAGGACAGCGATGAATTCGTACTGTTCACAGGCGAAAAGATACTCATGAAGGACAATGCTCTCGGTGATGTCAAGATATCCAAGGAAGATGTCGCAGGAAATGAAGTAGAGGGCGCTGTGCTTTCAGTTGTGAACAAGAATACCGGCGAGAGCGTTATCAGAGCCGGCGGCAAGGCTGACGGCGAGATCACCGACACCTATACAAGCAAGAAGGGCAGCAAGCTCACGATATACGGCAAGGACCTACGGGCAGGCGAGACTTATGTTCTTACAGAGACCGCCGCACCTCAGGGATTCCTTAAAGCCGAGAAGATAGAGTTCACTGTCGGCAGGGACGGCAAGGTCACCTGCAGTGCTCTTGAAGACGGCGTTATCGTAATGACCGACAAGATCACCGTTACCATTTCCAAGAAGGCTGTTCTGAACGCAAACGGTCAGAATGAGAACGACGAGGAGATACCGGGGGCACAGCTAAGGATAGTTGACGAGGAAAACAATGTTATCGCAGAGTGGACTTCGGGCACAGCACCTTATGACCTTACTGCTGAGCAGATGGCAAAGCTCGTACCCGGAAAGACCTATACACTTATCGAGGACGGCGCTCCCGGCGGTTATGCATTTACCGGAAACATCAAGTTCAAGATAGATGAAAACGGCAATGTAGCCGCAGGCAGCGGTGTTGAAAACGGCATAGTTACCATGCGTGACAAGGCATTTGATGATTTCTCATTTGCAAAGACCGACATGGGCGGCAGCGAAGTAAGCGGTGCAGCGATCTCGATACTCAACGAGGACGGAACAGCAGTTGAGGGTGCAGTATGGACATCGGGCGAGTCGTCTGTAAAGATAACAAATGCTCCGAGAGCAAACAGCACCGATATAGACGCTAAGCTGTTCAAGGCTGACACTGTTTACAGGCTTCACGAGGAAAGCGCACCCGACGGTTATGCTTACTCTGAGGACATAGTATTCAAGATAGACAGAAACGGCGACATACTCGTTAAGGATGCTGACGGCAATTTCGTAAAGAACAATGACCGCAAGGTAGCTGTCAGGGATGAGGCTATCGGAGATGTTGCGATATCCAAGACAGACGCGGCAGGTTCAAAGGAACTTGACGGAGCAAAGCTGACTGTCAAGGACAGCAGCGGAAACAGCGTTATCCGCAGCGGCGAAAACTTTGACGGCGACAGTTTCCTCACCGAGCCGTACACAAGCAGGGCAGGCAAGGACCTTATCATAAAGGGCAGCGACCTTAAAGTCGGTGAAGTATACACCATAACCGAGGAAGGCGCTCCCGACGGATTTGCCTACACCGATTCAATGCAGTTCAGGATAGGAACTGACGGCAAGGTCTATGTTTACGACAATGACAGTGCCGATTTCGTACTGTTCACAGGCGAAAAGATACTCATGAAGGACAACGCTATCAAGGACGTTGAGATATCAAAGGAAGATATCTCGGGAAATGAAGTTGAAGGCGCTGTACTTTCCGTAAAAGACAGTCAGGGCAACTACATAGTAAGCAATTATGTATCCGCAGCAGGCAGCAGGCTTGTTATACACGGCAGTGACCTGAAGGCGGGCGAGACCTATACACTTACCGAGGAGAGCGCTCCCGACGGATATTTAATATCTGAAAGCATAACCTTTACCATTGACAGGGACGGCAACGTAGTTTCCGACGCACTGAAAAACGGTGTGATAGTTATGGTAGATGAAGTGGACAACACATCATCTTCGCAGGCTGACAGCTC
>CADBTD010000080.1 GCA_902797535.1 uncultured Ruminococcus sp.
CCAAAACTGGCATTATGCAGGTCGGAGATCTGCACTATCGTAAAATCGTTTTTAATTCGTTTATCCGTAAAAGTAAATTCGGTAATGGTAAGCCATTTGTTGTTCAATACACAAAATGCAATAATAAACAGGATGATCATGCTGCTGATGACAAGTTTATTTCTTTTTGATTTATGTTTTTTTATTATATCTTTCATTTCTGTTCGGTCACCTTATTCAGCAGTTCGATTAGAGCAGGAAAGAAGATCTAATCTTTTTGTTTTTCTTCCTCACAAATGAGTCGAGCTAATTTCATGTCCTTTGGTGTTGTTATCTTGATATTATTGTCATTAGATAATATTAAAGATACCGAATATCCGGCACCGGTCAAAATGCTTGCTACGTCAGTGTATGCTGCTTTTTCTTCTGCAGATATTTTATCAAATATTTTCTTTAACAGGCTCAGATTGAATGTCTGCGGAGTAACAGCTCTGTAAAATCGTGATCTGTCAGGCACATTATCAATTATATTGCCATTTTCCGAATAAAGCAGGGTGTCGGTACAGGGCATTGATAATGTTGCACCGCAGTTCGTTCTTGCTTTATCTATGCTTTCGACGATCTCAGAACTGCTTATAAAAGGACGCACTCCATCGTGTGTGATTATAATATCATCATCTGTTATCTGATTTTCTGAATCTATTGCTTTGATAATTTTATCTATCGTATCGTTTCTGTTTGAGCCGCCGCAGATTATTCTGATCCTTTTCATATCATATTTCATACTATGGCACATTTTTTCAGTTTCTTCGACCCAGTCTTTATGTACACCTATGTATATTATATCGACAGGATCAGCTGATAGAAATTTTTTTACAGTGTGCATGAGTACAGGTCTGTCGTCAAGCATCAGAAATTGTTTGGGTATATCGGCATTCATTCTTGTTCCTGTGCCGCCGGCGACTATTGCTCCGTATATCATTAACGTTTCCCCCTGCCTGTTATAGTAAAAAAAGACGGCATATACTGCCGCCTTTTAATTATATCATTACTTATTATATTTGTCAAGAAGAGCAGATATTTTCTGATGGGGATCGATAACATCAGATATCGACATATCATGATTAAGTGTTGCTATATAGTATGCGATATATTTGCAGCAATCAACTTCGTGGAACCAGGGTGCTGCGAGAAGTTCGGGTGTACGGTATGTAAGGTTAGTGCCAAATACAGCATCTATAGAACCGTTCTTATACATTTCGTTGAATTTATCAAGACCGCTGGTGAACATACCATATGTCGCATAGCAGAATATCTTTCTTGCGTTGCGCTTTTTAAGTTCAACTGCTATGTCAAGCATAGATTCGCCTGATGCGATAAGGTCATCGGCGATGAAAACATCCTTGCCTGCAACATCATTTCCCATATATTCGTGTGCTACGATGGGGTTTCTTCCGTTTACGACAGTGGAATAGTCACGTCTCTTGTAGAACATACCAAGGTCTACGCCGAGAACCGATGCGTAGTACATATTTCTTCCGATAGCGCCTTCGTCAGGAGAAACGATCATAAAATTATCTTTATCAAATTTGAGATCCGGGAAAGTTTTGAGCATTGCCTTCAGCACCTGATATGAAGGCATTATGTTATCAAATCCTGTAAGAGGTATAGCGTTCTGTACTCTTGGATCATGCGCATCAAAAGTGATTATATTCTGAACGCCCATGTTTGCAAGTTCCTGTAATGCTACAGCACAGTCGAGAGATTCACGATAAGTTCTTCTGTGCTGTCTTCCGCCGTAAAGGATAGGCATTATTACATTAATTCTGTGTGCTTTGCCGCTTGCAGCCTGGATTATTCTCTTCAGATCCTGAAAATGGTCATCGGGTGACATTGCGTTTTCCTGTCCGAACATCTTGTATGTGCAGCTGTAATTAGCCATATCACATATAATGAAAAGATCTTTTCCGCGTACAGTCTGCTTTATAAGTCCCTTTCCGTCACCGGACTGGAATCTGGGGCATTCAGCCTCAATAAGAAAGCTCTGATCGTCGGGAGTATCCATCCACTTGCGGAAGTAATCGTCGATACGCTTTCCAAGCTCGGAAGCTCCTCTCATAGCGATCAGTCCGAGTGGTGCTACGCTCGTACTGGTGTCAAAGATCCTTGTTTCGGTATTTCCCATCTCAAATTTCCTCTTTTCTCAGTAATTCTTTTCAGCAAATGCTTTTGACTTACATGTGAGTAAAATGTCATAACCATAGTCATTTTACCGCTTATGTTTATATTATACAATATATCAGCTGATTTTACAAGAGCAAAGATGAAAATTTATATTTTTTTATTTTTTGTACAAATTACGGCTGTTCGTGTTCGTATCATTTATTCAAGAGTGGTAAGCAGAAGATTACTCTGATGAAATAATGAATAAAACTATGGAAGTATAGATCAAGATTTATTAAGAATGACGTAACTTTTTGACTCTTCATAATTCTTAATGATAACAGTGTTATACAGCGCGCTCTGGGGCTCTCGGAAACTATACTCCGATATTAAAGAATGCCGTTACGCATGCGACAGCAAGCTCATGCTCGGCTTTGCTTATCAGCTGGGG
>CADBTD010000081.1 GCA_902797535.1 uncultured Ruminococcus sp.
ATGCTCGCATATGCTTTCCATGCTGCGCTTGCAGAGGATATACTCCTTTCCTGCATTGCCCTGCGTGAAAGCACAGGTCTGTGCGATGTTGCACTCAGCGGCGGCGTTTTCCAGAACAGGCTTCTCGTGCGGCTGACAAAACAGCTTCTTGAAGAAAACGGCTTCAACGTTCTTCTTCACAGCCTTATACCGCCGAACGACGGAGGCATATGCGCAGGTCAGGCGGTTTTCGGCGCATTTTCACAGTAACAGCAGCGGTCATACCGGACCGATGATATATCAGCAAAAAAACACTTTTATACAGGAGGTATCTACCATGTGTGTAGGATTAGCATCAAGAGTAGTTAACGTAAAGGACGGCACCGCACTCATCGAGGCAGGCGGCGCAAAGCGCGAGATAAGCGCGGGCATACTCGAGGACCTCGAACCGGGGGATTTCGTAATGGTACACGCAGGCGTGGCTATCGCAAAGATAACCGAGTCCGACGAAGAGGAGACCGCTGACATAATGGGGGATCTTTTATGAACGATACGATAAAGGCCGCAAGAGAAATTATCACCTCTTACGACGGCAGACCTCTCAGGATAATGGAAGTCTGCGGCACTCATACCCATGAGATATTCAAGATAGGCCTCAGAAAGCTGCTCCCCGAAAAGATAGACCTTATCTCGGGTCCGGGCTGCCCCGTGTGCGTCACAGCTGTAGGCTTTATCGACGAAGCCTGCTGGCTCGCCCTCGAAAAGAACTGCATAGTCTGTACTTTCGGCGACCTTATAAGAGTTCCCGGTACGGAAATGAGCCTTGCGGGCGCAAGAGAAAAGGGTGCCGAGATACGCCCGGTATACTCACCCCTCGATGCAGTTGAAATAGCAAGGAATGAGCCCGACAGACAGGTAGTGTTCCTGGCAGTAGGCTTTGAGACCACTACCCCCTCCGCCTGCCTTGCGGCAGAACAGGCAAAGAAAGAGGGCCTGAAAAACTTTTCCCTTCTCACCGCCAACAAGACCATGCCAAACGCCTATAACGCACTCGTGGGCAGCGCCGACGCATTCCTTTATCCGGGTCACGTCAACGCCATAACGGGCAACTCTGCCTGCATAAAGCTCTGCGAGGAAAAGGGCGTTTCCGGAGTGGTAGCGGGCTTTACCCCGTCCGAGCTTCTCACAGCAATGGCTGTTACCATAAAGCTTCTCGAAAAGGGCGAACCATTCTTCCGCAACTGCTATCCCCGTGTTGTAAAGGATGAGGGAAATCCTGCAGCTATGGCTCTCATCGACAGAGTAATGGAGCCGTGCGACAGCGAATGGCGCGGGCTCGGGCTCATACCCATGTCGGGAATGAAGCTGCGCCCCGAATACGCCGACTATGACGCAAGGATAAAGTATTCCATGCCCGAGATCAAGGGCAGACCCAATCCCGCCTGCCGCTGCGGCGACGTGCTTCAGGGCAAGTGCAAGCCCTCGGACTGCAAGGTTTTCGGCAAAGGCTGCACTCCGCTGCACCCGATAGGTGCCTGCATGGTATCCGATGAGGGTGCCTGCTCGGCGTATTATCAGTATTCAGAAATGCAATAACGACTATGGAGGAATAGAACAATGTCAGACACAGTAACTCTCGCTCACGGCTCGGGCGGAAAGCAGACAAGCGAGCTTATCGAAAAGGTGTTCAAGGCACACTTTTCAAACCCCGAATTCACCCCCGACGATGCGGCGGTGCTTCCCGCACCCGGCGGCAGACTTGCAATGAGCACCGACGGCTTTATCGTATCTCCCTGGGAATTCAACGGCGGAAATATCGGCAAGCTCTCTATCTGCGGCACGGTCAACGACCTTTCCTGCATGGGTGCAAAGCCGCTTTACATGACCTGCGCTTTCGTTATCGAAGAGGGTTTCCCGATGGACAAGCTCGAAGAGATAGCCGCCGCTATGGAAAAGACCGCTAAGGAAGTCGGCGTCAAGATAGTCGCGGGCGACACCAAGGTCGCAGGCAAGGGTCAGTGCGACGGAGTGTTCATCACCACCACAGGCATAGGTCAGATAGTTGACGGCGCAGATACCTCGGGCAATTACGCCAAGCCCGGCGACGCGATAATCGTCAGCGGCGATGTGGGCAGACACGGCTGTACCATACTCGTTGCCCGTGACGACTACGGCATAGATACCGATGTTGACAGCGACTGCGCACCCCTGTGGGGAACAGTTGAATCAATGCTCGAGACCACCAAGGATATCCACGTTATCCGAGACGCCACACGCGGCGGCGTAGGCACCGTGCTTTACGAGATAGCCGCACAGAGCAATGTGGGCATACACCTGAATGCCGCCGATATCCCCGTTGACGAGCGTGTCAAGGGCGTCTGCGGACTTCTGGGACTTGAACCTCTGTACCTCGCCTGTGAGGGCAGACTTGTCATCTTTGCCCCTCAGTCCGAGGCCGATAAGCTGATAGAAACTCTGCACAAGGGCAAGTATACCTCGAATGCCGCAGTCATAGGCTATGTCACCGAGGACAACAAGGGCAGGGTCGTTATGGAGACCGAGATAGGCACCCAGACGCTTCTCCCCCAGCCCAAGGGCGAACTTCTCCCAAGAATTTGCTGATATGACACAAACAGCGGACAGGTCACTCTGTCCGCTGTATCCATATATAGCATAAATGCAGTCCCCCACCGCATATACATACACCGAGGTGATATGTATGAAAAAGCCAAAGGTCACAGACCTGCTGCTGTTTATCGTGGGTGCGGAACTTGTCGGAGCGCTCTCGGCCCTGCTGTCGGGCGGAAACTTCGGGGAATACTACTCCTCACTGAACCGACCGCCGCTGTCGCCGCCTTCTGCTGTTTTCCCTATAGTGTGGGCGGTGCTTTATGCGCTTATGGGCACTTCGGCGTATCTCGTCTATGCATCGCCACGCCCGAAGCGCAGCGCACTTACACTTTACGCGGCACAGCTTTTAGTGAACTTTCTCTACTCACCGCTGTTCTTCGGACTGCGCTCCCCGGCACTGGGAAAAACCGTTTCGCTGCTGCTCGTACTGCTTGTGGCAGCCATGACCGCCTCCTTTGCCAAGGTCCGCAGATCTGCCGCACTTCTTCAGATACCCTACCTGCTGTGGACGATCTATGCGGCTTACCTTTCGGTGGGTATTTTCGCACTAAACTGATCTTTTTTCGGCGTGTCATACTGATGCGCCGTTTTTGTTAATATTATATTGACATTTTATTCACGTTATGGTATACTTAGCCTATAGGAATATATTATCCATAGACGACTGCCAAAGGAGGTCACCCGAAATGCTCGAGAAGATAGAACAGATAAAGACGAAAAAATCAGATGTTGCTGAAGAACTTTCAGCTATGCGTGCTGAACTAATCGATCTTGCCAATGCAGCAAAGGCTGAAAAAATACCCGTCATCATCACGATAGACGGCTGGTCTGCCGCCGGAAAAGGCTCGCAGATAGCCAAGCTGATAAAGTATATGGACCCTCGTTTTTACGACGTCGAGTCTATACGCACACCCAACGCCCCGGAAAAACGCAAGCCCTGGCTTCACCGCTTCTGGCAGCGTCTCCCCAAACAGGGTGAGTTTCTTATCCTTGACGGCAGCTGGTACCGCGATACCGTAAAGGCACTCATGAACGGTGAGATAGACAAGACCGAGTACAAAACAAGGATCAATGATATCAACGTTTTTGAACGTCAGCTCCACGATGACGGATACCTTATCATAAAGCTGTTTCTGCATATAACCGCCGCAGAACAGAAAAAACGCCTTGAAAAGCTCGCAGAAGATGAATATACCAGCTGGCGTGTTGATGAGCAGGACTTTGTCAACAACCGC
>CADBTD010000082.1 GCA_902797535.1 uncultured Ruminococcus sp.
CCCTGTACCTCCTGCTGTCCGTTTTCGGGCGAAGGCTCATCACCAACGCCCTTGGTAGGTCGCGGGAGCCTCTTGTCTATCCACTTTGCAATGTGGGGTGTTGCTATACAGCAGAGCATTATGACTGCCATAAGCCCCATTGTAGTTCCTGCCACACGGATAAGCAGACCTGCCAGACCGCTGTTCATGAGTTTCACCCTCTTTCAGAGAATACGGGTCTGTCATTATTTAAGGAAGCCGTTGATTATCTGCTCTTCTGCCTCCTGCTCGGTAAGTCCGAGAGTCATGAGCTTGTTGAGCTGTTCGCCTGCTATCTTGCCTATAGCTGCCTCATGCACCAGCATAGCGTCAACATTATTTGCCTCAAGTGAAGGCACAGCAAGTATCCTGCCCTCATCCATGATGATAGAGTCACATTCGGTATGACCGCTGCAAACAGCATTTCCGAGCACGCAGAGGTCAAGCTTCTGATATGACTTATCGCGGGCAACAGAACGTGATACCACATCGGCGCTCGAGCCGTCGCCGTTAAGTCTTACATCGTAGATGCTGTAAGCCTCCTGCACGCCGTGGGTCATAAGTCTTTCCTGCACCACCATGCGGGCTCCGGCTTTAAGCTCGGCAAGGGTCTCGCGCTTTGTAGAATCAACGCCCTTAATCTGCACCATTTCCATTTCCATGGCGCTGTTTTCTTCCATATACACCTCGGTAACGGGGTTCAGGATGCGCTTTCCGCTGCCGTCGCCCGAGCCGTAGTGCTTTTCAACGTACTTTACCTTGGAATTCTTTCCTATAAAGAAGCGGTGTATGCCGTCATGCTCGGAATCCTGCGAGCCGCAGTTGTCTATTCCGCAGCCTGCCACGATAAGCACGTCGCAGTCCTCGCCCACATAGAAATCGTTGTACACTGTTTCCTTGTGACCGCTCTCGCTGAGGACAACGGGTATATGCACGCTTTCGTTCTTCGTGCCGTCCTTTATGCGGATATCTATGCCGCTTTTGTCCTCTTTGCCTGTTATTTCGATATTCTTTGTGCTCTGTCTTCCCGCAAGCTCACCGTTTGCGCGGAAGTTATATGCGCCTTCGGGGACTTTATGGAGGTCTGCTACCTCTCGGATAAGTCTGCGCTGTATCTCGTCCATCTGTACCATATCAGCCGCACCTCCTTACGCAAGTCTGCCGCAGGGTTCTTCTGCAAGCTCGGAACCTGCAAGCTTCGGATAAATCTCGTCCTTCGGCCCCTGTTCTTTTACCTTGCCGTCGGCAAGAACAACTATTTCATCTGCTATGTTGAGTATACGCTCCTGATGAGAGATGATTATGATAGTTCTTCCCTCTTCGTTTTTGCGCATATTCTCAAATATCCGTGTAAGGTTGCGGAAACTCCACAGGTCTATGCCTGCTTCCGGTTCATCGAACACGCACACCGATGCATTTCTTGCAAGAACAGTAGCTATCTCTATTCTTTTCAGCTCGCCGCCCGACAGCGAAGCGTTGACCTCGCGGTCGATATAGTCCTTAGCGCAAAGACCGACTTCGGAAAGGTACTGGCAGGCCTCGCTGACAGACAGCTTTTTGCCTGCTGCTATACGAAGCAGATCAAAGACGTTGAGACCCTTGAACCTTACGGGCTGCTGGAAAGCGAAAGCTATACCGCTTTTTGCACGCTCGGTTATGCTGTAGTCGGTTATATCGGTGCCATTCAGGATTATCTGACCCGACAGCGGCTTCTCAATGCCTGCTATCAGTTTGGCAAGGGTAGATTTACCGCCGCCGTTAGGACCTGTTATTACCACAAAGCGCCCGTCGGGCACGGTAAGGGTGAGGTCACGGATTATATCATTCCCTTCGACCCCGAAGGACAGATTTTTAAGTTCTAACATATATCATATCTCCCTGTTGTTAGGTTAGTATTACAGACATTATCTATTATACACCGAAACTGTAGAAAAATCAACCCCATACAGCGATATTTTACATTTTTTGCGCTTTTCGGTAATTCTTACGGAAAAAAGCCGCAGATACTGTCTGCGGCTTTTGTATAGACTGATTCAGAAGAGAAGCGAACGGACCGTTATGGCAAGGGGGCTTTCGTTTCCGAAAACGGCTGCGGTTATCTCCTCATCAAAGGTATAGCTTTCGGCAAAGCGTTCATTCTCAAAGAAATACACAGTAGTCTTTTCGCTTTTCGGGTCAACTATCCAGTATTCACGAACGCCGCTTTCCTTATAAAGCACCAGCTTTTTAAAATAGTCATCCGAAGGGGTATCGGAAGCGACCTCGATGATGAACTCGGGCACACCGTTATATTTGGTATCGTCGAGCTTTGACTTGTCCGATGCCACGAAGATATCCGGCACTACCACATTGGTATCACTCAGCTTGACATCTGCGCCTGCAAGCAGGAACATACCGTTTCTGTGAGATGCAAGGTATGCGTCTATGCGTCCTGCGAGTTTCAGCTGAAGCTGCTGATGTCTTATACCGGGTGTGGGCATATAATCGATCTCGCCGTTTATAAGTTCCGAACGCTCTCTTATCCATTCGAGTGCGTTATAGTACTCATCAACGGTATACTTTCTTTCCATAACGATGTTTTCCATAGCCTGTTTCCCTCCGCCATTTTATTTTTTGAAAGCACGACCCCTAAAATACCCCTTTTGCGGGATCACGCCTTTATTTACTTATCACGCCGCTGACATATTCCCAGGGTATATCGCTGCTTTGCCACACGCCGTTTTCGGATATCATGAATTTATACCCGTCATCGTACATCCTTTTAGTGTCGATGACAAGGATAGCCACCCTGCCGTTTTTTGCGTGGCGTTTTCCGACTGTGTAAGCAGTATCGGTATCCGCCGAAAGATGCACATAAAGCCTTGACATATGCTTTATACCCTCAGCCTTTATGCTTTCAAGAAAGCTCTCCGAAGTGCCGTGATACAGCACATCGGGCGGCTGTTTTTCGGTCATTCCCACATCTACGGGTATGCTGTGTCCCTGATTCGCCCGTATACGCTTCTTGTCGGGCGAAAAAGAGTATCTCTTTTTGTTGTTTTCACGGACTATACGTTCAAGGGTCTCCATATCTATATGACGCCCCGACGCATTGATGCCGTTTATAAGTTCATCCGTATCCGCCCAGCCTTCACGGTCAAGCTTTATGCCTATCGTTTCGGGCTTGTGCCGAAGTATCAGACTTATGAACCGTCCGAGATTTATGTCATCGTTTTTTGACATGATAAAGTTCTCCGTATGATTTATCTGATGATGTCGCTGTATCTTTCATCAGAATAGCCCCTTTGTTTCAGTCTTAGTACCATTTTATCCAGTAAACACTTTACAGTACTGTTGAATACTCTGCTTTTGCCGAATAGCCTTACCAATTTCGGGCTAACTGCGTAGTAGAGCTTTATAAATGCCCTGCCGGCAGAAAAACCGTAAAGCCATTCATCACGAAAACGTCTTAGCACCCACACCTGAGGACAGTCATAAGAACCATATACAGCTGTTGCAACATAACAGCCCTCTTTCTTCTCTTTTCCGTAGTGTTTGATAGATTCGGGAGTGCCGATCGATGTCCCGCTGTCTGCAGAAGAACTTACCTCTTCATCTGCATTTTCCGTGATATCCTGTTTCTTCTTGCTGCTGCCTCCGAACAATTCGGGGTCATGCGGCTTTCTCTTGATATCGGGTGCGGCTTTTATGCCTTCGCTGATCTTTTTTGAGATGTAGTCCTTGTTTACACCGTACTTCGTCCAGAATGCAACAAGCTGTATCCCTGCTTCTTCACATATAGCCTTTACTTTAGCATCTCTTGATTTTCTTTTAGAGTCACTATGACTCTGGTCGTTGATCTCGATAAGCAGTACAGGCTTGTAATATGTATCGAAAATACAGGCATCTATATTCCTGAAAAGCTCATTATGATAGACTGCACCGTCAGTGCGCTCGATTATGCTGGCAAGATTCACCTGCGGCTGAAGAACATAACCCTCGGGAAGAACCTCTTTCACAGCTTCAAGGTAAGGCTTTTCAGTTTCGGTAATAAGCGAATCTTTCAATTTATAAATGTAAGTTTCTTCCATAAAAGAACACCCCTTTTATGTGAAAACTATATATCAGACATTTATCTCCGCCACATCATCGGAAACGCCGTTTGCGTCAAGAACAGGCTTTACGCAGTTTGCGATGAACTCGTCTACCTGCTGAGGGCATCTGCCGATGTAGTTTTCGGGTCTCATTATCTCATCGAGCTGTTCCTTGGAAACACCGAACATCGGGTCAGCTGCGATAAGGTCTGCAAGGTCGTTCTCAAGACCGTCACGCTTTACGTGTGCGCCTGCTTCCATAGAAAGCTGTCTGATGCGCTCATGGAGTTCCTGTCTGTCGCCGCCTCTTTCACAGCAGTCCATGATGATATTTTCCGTAGCCATGAAAGGAAGCTCAGCCATAACGCGGCGGGTGATTATCTTGTCATATACCACCAGACCGTTATCGGGGTCGGTGACGTTGAGCATTATGTTGAGTATAGCGTCTGTTCCGAGGAATGCCTCGGCAACGGATATACGCTTGTTGGCGCTGTCGTCAAGAGTTCTCTCGAACCACTGTGTGCCTGCGGTGAATGCAGGATTGAGCACGTCGCACATAACGTATCTTGCCAGCGAGCATATACGCTCATCTCTCATGGGGTTGCGCTTGTATGCCATAGCCGATGAGCCTATCTGATTCTTCTCGAAAGGCTCCTCTATCTCCTTGAAGGACTGGAGTATGCGTATGTCGTTGCCGAACTTCATAGCCGACTGCGCTATTCCCGCAAGCACCGAGCATACCGCATAGTCTACCTTTCTCGAATAGGTCTGACCCGATACGGGCACTACGCCGTCAAAGCCCATTTCCTCTGCGATAAGGCGCTCAAGCTCCTTTACCTTGTCGGTATCACCGTGGAAAAGCTCCATAAAGGAAGCCTGTGTGCCTGTTGTACCCTTTGAGCCGAGAAGCTTTAATCTGCCCATCTGGAAATCAAGGTCCTCAAGGTCCATGAGAAGCTCGTTGCACCAGAGAGTAGCACGCTTGCCGACGGTGGTCAGCTGTGCGGGCTGGAGATGTGTGTATGCAAGGCATGGCAGAGCCTTGTACTTGTCAGCAAATGCAGCAAGCTGTGAGATCACCTTGACCAGCTTGCGCTTTACTACTTTGAGTGCATCACGCATGATGATAACGTCGGTGTTGTCACCCACATAGCAGCTGGTAGCACCCATGTGGATAACGCCCTTTGCGCCCGGGCAGGCCTCGCCGTAGGTATGAACGTGTGCCATAACGTCGTGGCGGAACTTCTTTTCATACTCTGCTGCCTTGTCATAGTCTATATCGTCTAAGTGAGCCTCAAGCTCAGCTACCTGTTCTGCTGTCACTTCAAGACCGAGCTTCATCTCAGCCCTGGCAAGTGCCACCCACAGTCTGCGCCATGTAGAGAACTTCTTGTCAGCCGAGAAAATGAACTGCATCTCCTTGCTGGCATATCGTGTGCAGAAAGGGCTTTCATAGGAATTTGTCATTTTTCATTACCGTCCTTTATCATATTATCGCGCAAAAGCGCCTACTTCATATATGTCATTATAACATATCATCCGCAAAAATGCAATAGCAAAAGCGGCGCAATTTGACAAAAAACATCAAAAACCGCAGTTTCCGACCTGTAAAATACCCGTGTCACAGCAGAAAAAATCCCGCAGACGCAAAAGATCCGCAGGCATTTTACTGCCTGCGGATCAATTATTTCATATTACAGCCGATAGCCGAAGCCGGTCAAGCGTCAATTTCCAGGTCATCAATGTCGCTGAAGTCGCCGAAATCGTAGTCGTCATAGGTTGCACCTGCGGATGCACCGTTCATGCCGCTCATGCTGCCTAAACCGAGATTGTTGTACATCTCTTCACCAAGAGCGTCCTTGAGTGAGTTCAGGAAGCTTTCAGTGTCGCAGCCTTCGAGATACTTTTGAAGATCGTTCTCATCGTTGAGCTTGTAGGAAGTGCCGCTGGGGATAGTGATATCGGAAGCGTTGGTCTCTTCGGACTTTATGGTGATAGTACCGAAGTCTTCTCCGCCTGCGCTGCCTGTCATGGTAACAGTACCGTTATTGCCGGTGCAGTCAAAGGTGATCGAGAAATTCATAGCCTCGCCGTCAACAGTGCCGTTGAAGGACATGGTACCCTTTGATGTATCATCGGAAACTGTGATGTTATCAAACTTGATAGTGAAATCTCCTGTGGAAGAACCTGAAGCAGCGGTGGAAGCGGTTATAGAACCGTCAAGAGTGTCGTTGTCATAGGTAACAAGACCGTTCATCTTGAATGTGTCGCTGTCAGCACTGATATCATAGTCAACTATGAGATGAGTATCATCTGCTGCGTTTACCATCTTGATAACATCGCCCTCGCTGGACTTGAGATCAAAACCTACGGGATTGTCGTCAATGTAGTAAACATCAACATCAACAGTTTCTGTGTCGCTCTCGTCAATATCGCCGATATTCCACATCTCGTCGTACTCTTCAGTGCTCATGCCTGCCTTTTCGCAGAAATCCTTGAGAGTAGCATCCTGCTTGCCCTTTGCGGCAACAGCGTCAGCAACCTTCTTGGCGTCGGAAGCGGTGATGTGATAGGTCTTGGTGTCAAGGTCTATCTTGACGCCGTCCTTTTCAACGGTGTACTTGCCGCCGTCCTTAGCCTCGGGAGCGTTTTCCTTTATAGTATCAAGATAGCCTGTAAGGTCATCTATAAGAGCGTCGAAATCATAGTCATCGAAAGCACTGGTGTCGGGCTGCATAGAAGTGATGTCTCCCATACCGCTCATGTTCTGGCTCATAGCCTCCATATCCTCGGCAGTACCTACAAGGTAAGCATCAGAAAGCTCGGGTATCTTGACGTATGCAGTCTGGCTGTCGTTATCGTATACCATGTTCATTGTAAGAACGTTCTTGCCGTCATAGCCGAAGGTGTAGTCCATACCGGACATCTTGTCCTTCTGCTTTGCCTCAACGCCGATAGTAACGTCCTTCAGTCCGAGTTCGCCGATAGAGCCTGACTGAGGAGCGGAATATGTGATAACAGCCTTTGCACCGTTATCAAGGTTGCCCTTTGCAACTTCCTGTGCCTTGTCAATGCGTGTCTCGAGTACCTTTGCAGCCTCATCGACAGTAAGCATACTCTTTACGGTCTTTTCGCCGTCGGAAGCGTTCTTGTCCGAGCCCTTGCCATCCTTTACATAGGTGTTGTAATAAGCAAAGCCGGAACCTGCAACTGATACTGCAAGCACGCCCGAAAGCACGGGGGTAAGTACGGATTTCTTTAACATAGTTTGTTCCTCCTGGTTTCTCTGTCGTATGTCACTGAGTGACAGCTTTTCATACTTTGACTTTCCGGGGCGATCCTCATTGACCCCGTAAACATAATATAACATAATATGGTGTTTTTGTCAATAATTTTTCTGAATAAAACCTTACAATCTTTTTCGTTGCTTTTTTTGCATATTTACCGCTTTATCACAGGGTTTTGATTCCCTGTAACAG
>CADBTD010000083.1 GCA_902797535.1 uncultured Ruminococcus sp.
TAATGCCTGCCTGTTCACCTCGGCGCAGTATCCCGCAAGGTACAGATACAGTTCCTTTTTGTTCCTGAAATAGTAGAACAAAAGGGACTTGCTTATCCCTGCCTCTGCGGCTATCTCATTCATGGGGCTTTTCTTGTAGCCGTACTGCGAAAACACACGCAGCGCCGCTTTTATTATGGCATCCCGCCTTTCCGCGGGCAAACCGAAAAAGCTGTTATTCATGGTATCTCTCCCTCCTGACCGTTCGGTCAATACTATTATAACACGACTGACCGTTTTTTGGAAGACCCTGCGCAAATTTTTTTTACCCGTAAAAAGTGCCGCCAAAAAGGCGGCTTTTTGTGCATAACGTCCTGACATCAATGCATCTGCGAGTGCGCATTTGTGCAGTCATACAAAGTTGGGATCTTTTGATTCAAAAAGCGTTACTTATGTGCTAAAATCAGCATTAGTACATGAATGCATTCAACAACAGCGAAAGGCGGTGAGGCATATGACTGATGAAGAGAAAGACCTGGAATATGTGATGGATAAATACGGAAGGACAGTCAGCGGCATCATAGCCTCAATGCTCGGCTCTCAGTCAGAGCGGGAGGACATCTTTCAGGAGGTGTTCCTGCTGTACTACACCAAGGACCTGTTTTTCGGAGATGAAGGCTCAAGGCGCTCATGGCTTATCCGTACTGCGATAAACCTCTGCCGTGCGGCTAACCGCTCGCCCTGGTACAGACTGCGCAACGGCGAAGAGTTCGACCCGAACACGGTACAGTACACCGAAAGCGAACCCACAGACGAAAGACTGTGGCAGGCGGTGTGCAGACTGAAGGAAAAATACCGTCTTCCGCTGTACCTGCATTACTTTGAGGAGATACCCATATCCGATATCGCCAAAGTAATGGGACTTAGCGAAGGTGCTGTTAAAATGAGGCTCAGCCGTGCGAGAGAAAGAATAAAGTCTGAGCTTGAAAACAGCAGAAATATTACGGAAACGGAGGCGGAAGCTCATGAAAGAAAAAGAGAAAGAGAATATATCATACATTCTCGAAGGGTTTGAACCGTCCTCCGAGCTGAAACGCCGAGTGATGGAGCGTGCGTCAAAGCTCGAACCGGGCAGAAAGACCTTCGGATATGAAAGAACAACAGAGAACAGAGATACACAAAAGGAGCAGATCACAATGAATGCATTTGGTACAAAAGAAGCAACAATAAAACGGCGTTTTCCCATTGCTGTTATATCAGCGGCAGCCTGTGCGGCTCTCATTATAGGAACAGCGGCAGTCGGCCTGAACAGAAACAAGATAGAACCGCTTAAAGAAAGCGAACCCTCGAGCACCTCGGCAGAACAGCCGCCCGCTGCGAAAAATGAGGAGAGTATCACGCAGAACGTGATGAACGTTACCGTACAGGACGGCGACCCCTACACCATTACAGATGAAGACAGGATAGCTGCTATCGACGCGCTTGTCGAACAGGTCAAGCAGTGCCGTGTCTGGGAGGGTGAAAAAGTACCTGCTTCCCGCATATTGAATTATACTATAAACGGGAACGAGCATACAGTCGAGATCAGTGAAGAAAGACCTATCCCCGAGGAATATCGTCCCGAATCTGAACTGCACCCCGAATTCTGTTATGTGATAACCGTTGACGGCGCTTCGTACATCATTTGCGAAATGACCCCGGGCGAGCCGTATTCCGAATTGTACTGGGCGACCGGCAGAAGCGGAGATCTGTTTTTCCAGAGAATGAACGACGAAAGATCTTCTGACGGCTACTACTTTGATGAATACAATAACGAACCCGATTCACGCAGACTGCGTGATATCATCGAAGATATCCGCACGAACACAACACCTCTGTTTGAAACAGAAGATGTGATGGCCTGGTATGACTACGAAGATAAACCGGATTGGGATAATGTACGGGCTACCTGTGATTTTAATCTGAACGGATGCCACTATAATATTGAAGTGTACTCGGATACCGACCGGATAGTTCTCGATGTGTATGACTGGCATGACGGCAAGAAGCATTATATGATATATGAAGCTTCAAAGGAGCAGATAGCCGAACTCGATAAAGTATTCGACTCTATCGCAAACAGCTCCGCAGATACAAGCTCGCAGGATGAGACCGACGAAACAGCAGACTCGCAGGGCACTTCTTCCGGATCGCAGAGCACATCATCTAAATCTTCCGGCTCGCAGAGCACGTCATCTAAATCTTCCGACACGCAGGGCACGTCATCTAAATCTTCCGGCTCGCAGAGCACATCGTCAGGCTCTCAGAGCACTTCCTCAGATTCACAGAGCTCATCCTCAGGATCGCAGACTGATAATAATTCGGGCGATCTGATCAGGATACCCGACATCGAAGGTCTTACCGAGGAAGAGGCTGCTGCCGCCCTCACTGACGCAGGATTAAACTATATAGTCGAATACTGGCATTATGATATGCCTGCAGGCAGGGTCACCGGGTACAATTACGCATACGACGATGAATATGGGTATGCGCCTGCGGGTACATATATCACCATAGAGGTATCCCTCGGAGAATATGACGGCCCCGTCGAAATGATAAAGCCCGAACACGGAACGGGATACTATCCGAGCAGAGAAAGCACCCTTGAAGTGCCTCTTCCCGAAGGTCTCAGCGGTTCGTTCACCTTTAATGTCTACATCGGAAATGTAGAAAATGTGGCTTACACCGAGACCGTAAATAATGCCGCAGGCGTGAGCAGCTTTTCCCTCGATATGTGGGAAGCAGACCGCGGCCGTCAGGTCATCTACGCTATAAACAATAACTCAGGCAACAGAAAACTTATCCGCTATGCTACATATGAGTTCGATTATATGTCAGGCACATGGACACTTATCGGAAGTCTCAACACCGAGGGACTTTTGAATTCATGAACCGATAATTAAAGCGAAAGCCTTAAAAATAATTAAAGGATATGCCTTCCGCAGTGCGGAGGACATATCCTTTTTGCTTTTGCATATCTGCAAATATTCAGGTCACCTTTTTACCGATACAGCCATTACATCTGCATCAGGCAAACCACCAGCAGCACCGCCGCCGCCGCAAACAAAGGCATCACCCGAAGCATTACCTTGCTGTAGACAGTCGGGCGGATATCCGCCGTTATGCCGGGATCAAGCTTTGCACGGAATTTTTCGGGAGCATCATGTCCCCCGAGCATAACTCCGTAATGTACGGGAATGACTGCCTGCGGTGCGATCTTATTGACGAGCCCGGCAGCCTGCACGGGATTCACCGTATAGGTGCCGCCGATCGGTATCACCGCGATATCGCACTTGACAGCTGCGGCCTCGGGCGTATCGTCGGTGTCACCCGAGATGTACACACGGGTACCGCCCACCGTCAGCACATAGCCTACAAAGTTGAAAGGCCTTGCGTGCATAGGCTTGATCTTGTTGTATGCGGCTACAGTCTCGATCGACACACCGCAGAGCGAAAAGCCCTGCCCGGGAATGACGGCGACCGGCTCCTTACCGGTCAGCAGTCTGCACAGTCCCGATGCTGTTTTCGGGCAGACAATGACCGTACCGTCCTTCATGACCTTTTTGATATCCCTCGGCGAAAAATGATCGAAGTGCGGATGAGTGATGAGCAGGATATCTGCGTCATGGGGCGCATCCGGGATACCTATCGGGTCGATATATATCACGGCATCGCCGCCGATGCGTATGCTGCTGTGCATATTGACTGTGATCTGTTCGAGTGTGTTTTGTACAGACATTAGGATACTCCTTTCATTTAGCATCATTTCTGTGAATGAAAGCATACAGATGCGGCGGGATCACTATAATCAATGATACCGCCAGCAGGATACCTGCTGTGATCGCCGTTTCTGCATGGCTTGTCAGCTTCAGTATAAGCAAAACGGCTGCCGCAGTGATACCGGTACATACATACAGCTTTCCCGCAAAGCGGTGTGTATGCACCCAGCACAGCTCGTTTCTGACCGTCCACGGGTCACGCAGTCCGAGGATCCTGTTCGGTCTCAGCCTCGGCAGATCGTTGCTGACAAAGATCATTGCAATGCTCTCCGCCAGTGCCAGTATCAGGCAAATGCCTGCTGCCCCGTCTGTTTTTTGCGGCTTTGCCTTTGAAGAAAGCAGCACCGTCCATAGAATGACCAGCATCATCAGCAGTAAGAGCAGCATGACACGGGAGATCATAGGGAAATTCTTATCGGCATTTTCGCTTTTTGCGACACGCTTCAGCACCAATGGGAAATAAAGCACTATCAGAAGTGCAAAGCCGAGAAACAACGGGTGGGGTATTTTTGTGCTGAAAAAATACAGCGGGTCGGGCAGCCGCCGCAGCACGCAGAACACTGCGATAAGGTCAGCCAGCGCAATACCCGTATAAACAGCGATAAGCCTCAGATAGTTATTCTGTTTCATGCGGTCCTCCTTTCGTTCCGAAGATCTCGGCGATGCTTTTCAGAAAGTCCTGAAATACCGTTGTATTCAGGCTGTAGGTGATCGTTTGCTTTTCCTTTTCGGAGATGACGAGCCCTGCTTCACGCAATATTTTCAGATGATGCGATACGGTCGCGGAAGAGGTGTCGAACCGCTCCGAGATCTCGCCTGCTGTCATATCCCGCTTTTGCAGCATATTCAGTATCTCTCTGCGTGTCGGGTCTGCCATTGCGTTCCAGACATCTTTCACAGCACCGCTCCTTTCTGTTGTATTTAGACGAACATCGAAATAACAAGAAGAGAAAAAGATGGTATTTTGATGACCATCTAAATACATTATAGCATATCCCGCAGATCCTGTCAAGTACTTTCATAAACATTTTTTACAAAATATATTATCAGCTGCGGAGCCTCTTTGCCTTCGGCATTTCCGGACAAAAAGAAAAGTTCAAAAACCACGGTATATCGTGATCTTTGAACTGTCTTCGGCGTGACCCGCACCTGACGGCAAATGCCGTTTTCATGCCGGACATATTGAATTATTCCGCTGCAGCTGCGGCTATCATCCCGCCGTCAGCTCTCATCTTCTCCCGTATCGCTTCCGCATTCTTTTTCAGATAAATGCTGTCAGAGCTTTCCGCTTTCGTGAGATATTCCTCAAGATGCCCCGACCCTGTCTGATACAGCACATGAAGCACCATGATCTTTTGGTATTCATCATGCTCATAGATATTTCTGTCCCAGAATCGAAGCGCATATCTCTCTGCCTGCTCGGGGCAGATATACGCCAGTGAATCCAGAGCCATTCTCTCGGTGTACTCATCTCCCGCCGAGAGAAAATCATATATCAGGTCTTTCAGCTCGCCGCCGCTGTGGTCTTTCAGCCTTTTTGCGAACTGCCATTTCGCATTCGTGTAGGGATAGCTAAGACACCTTCCGCATAACAGCGCAAACCAGCCGTCATGGTCATCAAGCACATCTGCGATGATCTCGCTCTCGCTGTCCCTTGCGACAGCATACAGCAGGTCGCTGATGTTCTCCTCCGAAGCCGCCGACACGGGACAGCTGCGTATCATTTCCACGGCAGCAGAA
>CADBTD010000084.1 GCA_902797535.1 uncultured Ruminococcus sp.
ATTCAAATAATTCGGTCTGTGAAGCGCAAGCGGAACAGATCGCAGACTTTCAGCCTGCGAAGAAAAGATAGAGCGCAAATATTTCGCTTACGCGAAATATTTGTAGCATGAACATCCGACAAAGACGGATGTTCATGCGGTTTACGACAGCAGAAGTGCAGTTCACGACAAAGCGCAACATTAATTTTCGGGAAGTGATATACTTAGTACATCGAAAGAAAACAACAAAACAAAAACAAAAACAATAAAACAAACCTGAACGGAGGAACAAAAAATGGAGAACAACAAAATGATAAAGACAAGAAAGAGAACACTCTTAGACGAAAGAGCATTCAAGGTGATAAAGGTGATATCGGTTCTGGTACTGGCAATATCATCGGCAGGGGCACTGTCACACAACTACACAAAGATGAATACATTCTTTGCGGTGTATTCGCTGTTCTGTATGCTGGTGTGCGCTTCAAAGAACGACATGAAGTCAAAAAGAAATGCAATGACAGCACTTCTGATAACCGATGCGGTATATGTAGGGATCATCTGCTTCATACTGGGCAGAATGTTCGGACGTATGATGGGAGGGATCTTATAATGAAAAAGATAAGCTATAAGACAAGATATACAGCGGTGATGTTCCTGATGTGCGCACCGGGCGGCATGGTGGTGTTCCCCCTGACACAGAAGCTGTACAGCTTAGCGGCGGGAACAGATTTTGTATGGAACGCAAAGGAACACCTGCTTGTTCCGCTGGCCGCAGCAGTATTCTGCACGGCAGGGATAAGGCTTCTCGAAAGAAGAAAGGAGAAGATGACGAGCGATGAAAAGAAATGATAAAAAGAACACAGAACAAAAGGAATACATCATAGACATGAGAGATTCCGGACTGAGGAGCGATATCAGAAAACGGCAGAAGTTCAGTGACCTGACGCTGATACTCGGGTGCCTGACAGCCGGTGCGGGTATGATATCGGATATGGTATCGGGCGGCGCAAGGACGGCTATGGCAGTTGCGCTGAGTGTAACGGGAATAATGATAATGCTTGCAGGCATACCGGCAAGGAGAAACAGACACACAAACACAAAGGACAGCAAAAAATAAGGAGTGCATATAAAATGGCATGGAGCGAATTTGAAAGAAAGTTATACAGATTATTCGGTGCATTAGAGATGGATGAGATGAGCAAAAGAAGTATCCGCAAGCCGAGATTTACTGCTATGACAGAGGGAGTCATATATCCCGACGAGCTTGTAAGCATGGCGGAAGAGGCACTGGCATCAAAGGGCAAGGTGTACGCTAAGAAGAACGACAGCGGCGACTATGTTTGCTGGGCGGTCATAAAGCTGGTGCAGGACGGCAGTGTCGGCAAGAAAAAAATAAGCCACTATGAAGCGGTCTTCACAGGGGCGGCAAAGGGCTATGAGCATCTGTATGAGGAATTCATAGACAATGTAAAGATGCTGATAAACGAATATATGGCTATATTCGGAAAAGCGCAGAAGTTTTATCTTGACGGAGAAGAGATACTTCCCGATGAAACAAAGATATTCGGCAAGGAAAACAGCTCCCAGAGGCTGATATTCGGAATAGCTATGGGCGTACTGATGGGAATGGCAATGCACAACTTTGGTTTAGGGATCTGCTATTTCCTGATATTCTCAAGCATAGGCAGCGGAGAGAAAATAACATTCAGGAGAAAAAAGAACAAGAAAAAGACGGAAACAGAAGAAACCGAAGTTCATGACGCATAAAAGACACAGACCGAGAAAGGACACAGGACATATGAGCATCAGGCAGAGTGAAAAAGGCGGCTACAGAGCGCAGATGATAACGAGTTTGACGTATCTTCTCGTGGGGATAATCAACATAGTCACGGGGAAAACAGCACTGGGTATAGTATTTATGATATTGTGTGCAGAGCACATGACCTTAGCGCTCATATGGAGAAAGAAGATCCTTGAAAAGGATACCACGGATAACACAGAAAACAAAGAACAGTAAAAGAGATAAAGGCAGCAAAACGTGCCCCCTGTAAGGGAGGTGATGAAAAAGAAAAAGCAGGTCACAGCGCTTCAGACCTGCTTTTTTTGTTTGTATCAATAATCAATAATCAATAGCCGTAGCCGTTATCCCAGGCGTTTCCGTCGTCCCAGGTATTGCCGCCGTCGTCCCAGGTATTGCCGCCATTATCCCAGGTGTTGCCGCCGTTGTCCCAGGTGTTGCCGCCGTTATCCCAGGTGTTACCGCCGTTGTCCCATGTGTTTCCATTGTCCCAGGTACCCGCATTTGCGTCGGAAGTATTCTGGTCGGGAAGACTTGCGGTGCTGTCAGAGGAATACTGAGAGTATTTCTGACGGAAGGTTTCATTATCGGGAGATTTTTCGTAATCCGAGGGGATACCGAGATATTCCTCAAGGCAGAGGTTCTGAGCCTTCATTTCCTGTGCGGCCTTGATGCCCACAAAGCGAAGATGCCAGGGTTCATAGTCATAGCCGGTGAGGTACTCCTTGCCTCTCGGGAAGCGGACGATAAATCCGTATTCGGCGCAGTGCTGTTCGAGCCACTGTGCTTCAGCGGTATATTCAAAGCTGAAATCGGTGGAGTTTACATCGAAGGCAAGGCCGCTCTGATGTTCGGAGTGACCGGGTCTTGCGGAGACTGCGTCAGCTTCTTCAAGGCCTCTTTCGTAGGCGTACTGTTCAAAAAGCTGTTCCTGTTCGGCGTAGCTTCTGTAGCCTGAGCATATCCAGAGAGATATACCCTCGCTCCATGCCTGTGCCGCCATTTTATCGAAAGCCTCCTGTGCCTCAGCGGTGATCCCGCCCGGGTCGTAGGATTCGGGGAGGCCGTAGGTCTTGTTGACTATCAATATATCGTCAACGAAGGTAACTCCGCCCCTGTCGGTAAGAACATGACCCTCGGTAGGCTGAGGTACGGGGTCGCCTGTGGAGGTGAGTTCCTTTTCGGGAGCACCCAGCGAATCGTTATAGACCTCCTGTGAGTCAGCGGTGCTGTCAACAACTGCGTTTGTGCTGTCAAGGTTAGTGAAGGTCGCAGAAGTATCTTTTTTCTTGCCGAATTTTACAAGCAGGAAAACTATCACAGCAACGACTACGATAGCGACACTCACCATAAGTATCTCGGCGTGGAGTTTATCCTTTGCGAGCTGGTCGGCAAGTTCGCGCTTTTCCCTTGCTATCCTGATACGTTCGAGTGCCTGTTCACGGTCGAACTCATATTCCCGGCTGAACTGTTTCTGCTGTTCGGGGTCAGGACTGCGGACAGGCTCGGGGTCAGGCTCATACTCTTCTTCGGGAGCCGCCTCGGGAAAGTCATCGGCTTCATAGGGAAGTTCATCATAGGGAGGTTCATCGAAGGGGTCTTCGGGGAGCTCCTCGGGTTCTTCGCTGCGGCGTTCAAGAGTTATGATAGGGTCTGGGATAGGAGTATCGCCGAAGTCATCATCGGCGGATCCTCTGAGTGCTCTGTTCCTTGCAGCGTAATCACTGTCAAGGTCATCATCGCGGTTTCCCCGCATATCGGTATACTTTACAAAGTCAAAATCCTGACTGTATTCGTCGTTCATATTACTCTCCTTGATCTATCTTTTAAGCGTCCTTTATGACAAAAGGTTACATTTCAATAACTAATTATATCATAACAGCACCGCAAAATCAAGCCTTTCTGAATTTTGTTCAAAAAATACACAGAAAAAAAGCGCATAAATACGGGCTTTTTGTGCAGTCGTGACGATTTTTGTCTGTATTTTTCCATAAAAAAGCCGGGCCCCGCAATCGGAGCCCGACCTGTTTTTAAGCTATATCACGCTCATATGAAAGGCAGAAATTACTTCTTGTCCTCTTCATTATTATAGAGCTTAGCGTATCTGAGCAGGTAATCATATCTGTCAGCAGCGTTCTTGACAGCCTTGTCGAAGAGCTTCTCTGCTCTTTCGGGGTTCTGTCTTGCGAGAGCGTTGTAACGAACCTCGCCCATGAGGAACTCCTTATAATCAGCTGTAGGAGCCTTGGAGTCGAGAATGAACGGATTCTTGCCCTCGAGCTTGAGAGAAGGATTATATCTGTACAGATGCCAGTAACCTGCCTGAACAGCCTTCTTCTCTTCGGTCTGAGCGATCTTCATACCGCCCTTGATACCGTGGTTGATACAAGGAGCGTAAGCTATGATGAGCGAAGGACCGTGATAAGCCTCAGCCTCAGCTATAGCCTTGATGCACTGGTTCATGTCAGCACCCATAGCGATATGAGCAACATATACATAACCGTATGTCATTGCGATACCTGC
>CADBTD010000085.1 GCA_902797535.1 uncultured Ruminococcus sp.
ATTATGAAGGACACATACAGTGAATGGAACAGCGACACCTATTATTCATACATAAAGAAATTTGATCTTCCCGAAAAGACCCCTTTCCAGAAGTATTCAAAGGGCATGAAAATGCGTCTCGGCTTTGCAGTGGCCCTGTCACATAACGCTAAGCTTCTTATACTTGACGAACCCACAAGCGGTCTTGACCCGGTAATGCGTGATGAGATTATCGATATCCTCAACGATTTTACCCGTGAGGAGAATCACAGTATCCTCATCTCGTCACATATAGTCAGTGATCTTGAAAAGTTATGCGACTATATTACTTTTCTGCATAAGGGCAAGCTCGTGCTGTGTGAGGAAAAGGATGTTCTGCTTGAACAGTACGGCTTTGTTAATATGCCTTCAGACCGGCTCGAAGAGCTTGATCCTTCATCGATCATAGGCAGAAAAGAAGGAAAATTCAGCACCGAAGCCATAGTTGAAAAAGCAAAGATACCAAACGGATTTGAAACAAAACCCATTACCATAGAAGAACTTTTCGTATTTATGGTAAAGAAAACTGAACAAAGAAAAATATATACATAAAAATATTTATGGCAAAACGGAGGACAAACATATGAAAAATATACCTGTAATAAAGAAAGAACTATTATCACTCGTTAAAGGACAGTCGGGAATGATAAATATAATATTCGCTCTGTGCTTCGGAGTTATAGCTGTACCCTCGGGATTTCTGCTGAGCTTTATAGTAATGCCTGTCATGTTCGGCATGAGCGCGTATTCTTCGCTTAACTTGGATGAGTCAAGCGGCTGGATGAGCTATCTTCTGTCAACTCCTATCGGAAGAAAGCACTTTGTAAGACAAAAGTACGTCGCAACAATTCTCTTTGCGGCTATAGGTATAGCTTATTCGGCGTTGCTGGCAGTGCTGCATTGTCTGTTTACAGGCAACAGCCTGAGTAATATACTTGTATTCATTATCCCTATGGGACTGTTCTTTGGTCTGATAATACCTTCGCTGTGTTTCCCTCTGAGTCTGAAATTCGGCGTAGAAAAGGGCAAAGTTATAAACCTGGGACTTGGCGCTATTTTGGGTATGCTTATGTCAATGATACTTTCTGCCAGCGGCGATATGACCGTATTATCCATATCTGCAAAGCTCGCCAAGTATGATCCGAAGCTGATAATGCTTGCAGCAGCAGGTGCGTCGGCAGCCGCAGTATTGTTCTCATGGAAACTGTCGGCTCTGTTTTTCAGAAAAAGAGAGCTCTGATCATAGATATAATTACCGCAGCGAGCCGTATAAACGAATAATAAAAGCTGGTAGATGCTTTTTCACGTAAAAAGCATTTATCAGCTTTTTGTTTAATACCGAATTTTTTGCCATAAATCAATATTTATTTTTTAGAATATTTTTCTTTTACCCATTTACATTTCTTTAATTATATGGTATAATATTATTAATATGAGAAAAGGAGGTCGGGTATCTGTGATAAACGGCAAACGCATTGCGGCGCTGTGTACCTCACGCATTTATGAGAAACAGCACAACCACTTTATAAATGTACTTTCAGATCGTCTTTCCCGCGAGGGTATCGGTTTGCTGATATTTGCAGTAAATACCGACTTTTACTGGGAAGAGAATAACGGCCACCCCGATGCGGCGGTCTATGATATAATACCTTTTGACAAAATAGATGCTCTGCTTTTTATGGACGAAAGAATTAAAAGCCATGCTGTAGCCAAAAAGGTCCTTGAGCGTGCCGGGAAGCATTCTGTGCCTGCTGCGGTCATTGACGGCGATTATGACGGGGTGTCTTCGCTGAGATTTGACTATGACGGTGGATTTGAAGAAATGGTGCGTCATGTGATAGGCTATCACGGCTGCCGAAGACCGCATTTTATGGCAGGCATAAAGGGAAACAAATTTTCGGAAAGCCGCTTTGAAAGGTTTAAAAAGGTAATTGAGGAGTACGGCATACCATACGATGACAGTATGCTCAGCTATGGAGAATTCTGGGCATTTCCTGCCCGTCAGGCGGCTGAACAGCTTCTCAGCCGAAGTGAACTGCCCGATGCAGTCATATGCGCCAATGATATTATGGCAATAAATGTATGTGATGTATTTGCAAAAAACGGCGTAGATGTGCCATCTCAGGTGATCGTCACAGGTTTTGACGGTATACCTGAAACAAGCTTTGTACGTCCCGAAATATCTACAGTTCTTTGCGATAACTCAGCTATGGCGGATGATGCCGCTGATGTGCTCATATCACTGATGAACGGCGGCAGTGTCGGAAAAGTGCTTGCTCATCCGAAGCTGATGCCCAACGCATCCTGCGGCTGTGAGAAAAAAGACATTCGTGCTGTGGTAAACGGTATGAATGAGAGCTTTTATCGTTATCAGGATGATGTCCGTCTGCTTTATGATATCACTGTCAGAATGCAGATGAGCCGCACTTCTGCCGATGCCGCCGGCGTCCTTAAATATCAGAACGAGCATAATCATAAGCCGCTTATACACGATTTCTGCTGTATTGCTGACCGAAACTGCCTTGACCGAAAGCAAAACTATTTTGACAGCGAGCAGGTCTCGCTTGCAGATTCGGAAAAAGTAGTTATCTGCGATAGCTTTTCTGACAGAACGGGTATTTATCCCCTTGACGATGTGCTTATCCCGAACATCTCAGACAGGTTAAGTTCGGGTTTTCCGCTTATATTTAATGCTCTTGATTACTGTGGAAAAGCGCTGGGTTACGTCTGCTATGCCTTTGGTACCTGTGATCCGGTCGATTATTCACGGACTCCAAGCATAACCCAGACACTCAGCATGGGTCTGGGCGGTCACATGAATATGCTCTATCAGCGCTATCTGTCGGATAAGGTACGGGATATGTACAAGTTCGATTCCCTTACACGGCTTTATAACCGTGCAGGTTTCAATTATGAATTTTCGCTGATGAAAGAGGAGCTTTCGGAAAAAGGCGGAGAGATAACAGTAATAATGTCCGATCTCGACGGCTTGAAAAGAATAAACGACAGCTATGGTCATGACGCAGGCGACAAGGCTATATCTCTCGCAGCATCTGCCCTGAAAAAAGCCTGTCCGAATAACGCATTGTGTATGAGATACGGCGGTGACGAGCTTATTGCTGTTATTGCGGGCAGGTGTGAAGCCGACAGCATCATGCAGCACATAGAGAATATAATCAGCGAGCAGCAGACGGATTTTGATGTGTCTGTAAGCTGCGGAGCGCATACCGTTAAGTTTGACAGAGATTTTGATCTTGAGGCCGCAGTA
>CADBTD010000086.1 GCA_902797535.1 uncultured Ruminococcus sp.
CAACGTAGTTTCCGACGCACTGAAAAACGGTGTGATAGTTATGGTAGATGAAGTGGACAACACATCATCTTCGCAGGCTGACAGCTCATCACAGGCAGACAGTTCTTCGCAGGCAGACAGTTCGTCGCAGGCTGACAGCTCATCGCAGGCTGACAGCTCGTCGCAGGCTGACAGCTCATCGCAGGCTGACAGTTCATCGCAGGATGACAGCTCGTCGCAGGCTGACAGTTCGTCACAGGCAGACAGTTCATCGCAGGCAGACAGCTCATCGCAGGCAGACAGCTCGTCGCAGGCAGACAGCTCGTCGCAGGCTGACAGCTCATCGCAGGCTGACAGTTCATCACAGGGTGGTGCTCAGAATGCCGAAGACTCAAGTTCACAGGGTACAGGCGGAGCTTCTGCAGACAGCAGTTCCGCAGCAAACAGTTCTTCGAGCAGCACCGGCACAGGTTCGGCAACAGGTGCGAACACATCTTCTGCCGGCGGCTCAGCCACACCTGCATCAAAGGCGGCTGCACCTTCGACAGCAGGCCCCGCAACAGGCGACAAGACTGCTAACCCTGCAACAGGTACTGCACCTGCAGCGACTGCACTTCTCATAGGATCAGCTCTTGCTGTAGTGGCAGGAAAGAGCAAAAAGAATGACGACCGTGACTGATAACGGGAAAAGTCGCAGGTCACTCGGAAAATACCTGAAATAACGACGGGCGGCGAAGCTTTGGTCAATGACCGGCTTCGCCGCTTTTTTTGATGAAATCTTTCAAAACTGTTAGATTTCAGACAGACTCATGAAAGAAAGGGGTGTTAGAATTGTTAATGTAAGGAAACAATATGATCTTTTAAAGGGAGAGTTAACATGACAGTACTTAAAACAGAGGGACTTACAAAGATATACGGCGACGGTCAGAACAAGGTGACAGCCCTTGACAATGCTGATTTTTCGGTGGAGCAGGGCGAATTTGCTGCGATAGTGGGAACATCTGGCAGCGGAAAGTCAACGCTGCTGCATATGCTGGGGGGACTTGACAGACCTACATCGGGAAAGGTGTATGTGGAGAACAAGGACATTTTTTCCATGGGTGATGAAGCGCTGACGATATTCCGCAGGAGAAAGATAGGCTTTGTGTTTCAGTCGTTCAATCTGGTGCCTACGCTGAATGTTTATGAGAACATAGTTTTCCCGATACAGCTTGACGGCAATGATGTGGACGAGGATTTTGCGGCTGAGGTGATAGACACACTGGGGCTTTCGGATATGCAGGAGCGTCTGCCCAATCAGCTTTCGGGAGGGCAGCAGCAGAGGGTGGCAATAGCGAGAGCGCTTGCGGCAAAGCCTGCGATAATACTTGCGGACGAGCCTACCGGAAATCTTGACACGAGGACCTCGCAGGACGTGCTGAGTCTTCTCAAAACATCGGGGCAGAAGTATCAGCAGACGATAGTGATGATAACTCATGACGAGGCTATAGCGCAGATGGCTGACAGGATAATACGCATAGAGGACGGGCGCATAATGACAGGCGGTGCGGCAGATGAATAAAGTTCGTAACCGTGAGGCGATACGCCGCCTTGCCCTGAGAGAGATGAAGTCTGACCGCAGAATGGTATTTGTACTGGTGCTTTCCGTGGTGCTGACCTGTATTATGTTCACGGCGCTGACATCAGTGGGCGGAAGCCTGATAAACGGTGTACAGCAGGAAACTATGCGTCAGGTGGGCGGCAACAGGATGGCAGGCGTGAAATATGTGCTGCGTGAAGACTATGAAAAGATAAAGGCAGACAGCAAGACCCGTGATGTGGTATACCACACGCTGGTGGGTGATCTGGAAAATGTGAAGAACATAAGGGCGGAGGTCAACTGTGCAGGTGATGAAGATGCTGCGGAAGCATCGTTCTCTGCTCCCGAAGAAGGCAGGATGCCTGAAAGCTTTGACGAGATAGCGGTAAGCACACTGGTGCTTGACGAGTTCGGGCTGCCCCATGAGCTTGGAACAAAGATACACATAGAGCTGTCGGTGGACGGCGAGATCACAGAGCACGATATGACCCTTTGCGGATACTGGAAGGGCGACAAGGTATCAATGGCACAGCAATGCTGGGTATCAAGAGATTTTGCAGACAAGTATGCCCCCGAACCCGATACAGAATTTGCCTTTGATGGCAATATAAAGTATGCGGGATACTACATGGTGGATCTCAATTTTGCAAACAGCTGGGACATTGAAGGAAAGACTGAGGCGCTTTTATCAAGGATATACAGTGACGGTGAAAATATACCTCAGGCAGGCGTAAACTGGGCGTACACCACAAGTTCTGTGGACGGCGGCACTCTTGCCTGCGGGATAGTGATGCTGTTTGTGGTATTTGCGGCGGGATATCTGATAATATACAATATTTTCTACATAAACATATCCACGAACATACGCAGCTACGGTCTGCTGAAAACGATAGGAACTACGTCAAGGCAGATACGCCGCATGGTGCGCATACAGGCAGCGGTATATTCTGCTATAGGTATACCTGTAGGCATAGTATCGGGCCTGATGCTGGGCAAGGTGATGACAAAGTCTATCATGCGGATAATGAATGTATATTCCGAGAACAGCTATGCGGTGAGCACTAAGCTGCTTGCGCTGATATGCTTGATATCTGCGGTATTTACCTTTGCAACGGTAATGATAAGCTGCCGCAAGCCCTGCAGGATAGCAGCGGGGGTATCACCCATAGAGGCATTGAGATACAACGAAACGGATATACATACTAAGAAAAAGTCAAAGAAGTCGGCAAAGGTAACGCCATTATCGATTGCAAGAAACAATATGATGCGCAGCAGGAAAAAGACTGTTACGGTAGTGCTTTCGCTGACGCTGAGCATGGTGCTGGTAAACACGCTTTTCACTGTGCTGAGGGGCGTTGACGAGGACAAATTCATAAAGGATTCCATAGTGGGAGATATCGTGATAAAGCACTCTGAAAATACTCAGAACTTTAGTGATAAAATAAAAGGGATAACTCCCGAGATGATCGGGGAATTTGAGCAGGCAGAGGGTGCAGAGGTACATCCCGTTTACTTTGATTACGGAAGTATATTGCCTGATGACGAGGCTTGTGAAAAGGTAGAGATGCTGTATGAAAAGAATAAGGACAGCGGAGATCACATGGAAGACCTGAAGGCGGCGGTCGAAAGAAAGAAATATCAGGCGTATATTTACGGCATCGATGAAACGGCTGCGAATTATATTGAGGCAGAAGAGGGAAGCATAGACATTGAAAAGCTGAAGTCGGGCAGGTATGTGATAGTCAATACATATCTGTGGAGTGAAAAAAGTGAAGATGAGAACTATGTGCATATATATCACCCGGGCGACATGATAGAATTGGAAGACAGCAAGGGAGAAAAGCACGAATACGAGGTCATGGCTGTAGGCACTATGCCGTATCCCTTGTCTATTCAGATGTACGGGTTATTCTTCACTCAGGTCGTGATGTACGACGAGGAGTTCAAAGGTCTGGCAGAAACGCTCGGTGCGTCAAAGCTGATGATAAACACTGATGACGAAAGCGGCCGTGTCAAGGAGCAGTGCAAAGCGATATGTGAAAAGGACGGTTCACAGCTGGTATATACCGACAAGCAGACATACATCGATGAATTCAGCGGACTTATGAGCATGATAAAGCTGGTGGGCGGCTCGCTTGCGGGGACTCTTGCACTGATAGGCATACTGAACTTCGTTAATGCGGTGGTGACAGGTATAATAAACCGAAAGCGTGAGCTGGCTATGATGAATGCTGTGGGAATGACAGACGTTCAGCAGAAGAAAATGCTCATGTGGGAGGGCATACACTATGCGGTGCTGACTGCGGTATGGTCGGTGATAATTGGTTCGGGGCTGAGTCTGTTTATGGGCAAAAACATGGAAGACGGGCTGTTTTTCTTCAGCTACAGGTTCACTCTGCTGCCTATAATGATATGTCTTCTGATACTGTTGCTGCTGTCGGCGGCGATACCCTACGTTTCATACAAGGTGATATGCAGTGACAGTGTAGTTGACAGAATGAGAGAGAATTAAGATAAGAAATTGCCGGTATGAGAAACGCCGCAGTCCGGCAGGCTGTGACTGAAAAACACACAAAAAAACAAGACCGAAACGGTTCATGAAAAGCCGTTTCGGTCTTTTGCTTTATGCAGTTATTCGTCTTTTAGCTTGAATCTTGCTATCATGTTTTTGAGTATCAGCGACTGTCCCGAAAGCTCTTCACTTGCCGAGGCTGTGCTGACGGAAGATGAGGTATTTGCGGAAACAACGCTGTATATCTGACCTATAACGGTATTTATCTGGTTGATAGCGTCATTCTGTTCCTCTGAGGCCTGAGAGATATTGCGGACAAGAGTCTGTATCTCTTCCGAGCCTTCCACAATATTTTCAAGGGAATCTGCGGTCTTTCTGGCGATCTCGGTACCTCTTGCTACAGCGGCAGATGACTGTTCGATAAGGTCGGCGGTCTGTTTTGCGGCCTCGGCTGACCTTGACGCAAGCTGTCTGACCTCATCCGCAACGACACCGAAGCCCTTTGAGCCTTCTCTTGCAGCCTCGACAGCGGCGTTGAGAGCAAGGATATTTGTCTGGAAGGATATCTCGTCGATCACCTTGAGTATCTTGGCTATTTCCTTTGAGGAAGCTGAGATATCGTTTATGGCCTCTACCATTGCAGTCATATCCTCGTTGCAGCTGCGGACATCATCGGTATTCCTGTGTACGATCGCGTAAGCGTTCTTTGAGTCATCGGCGTTGCGCTCGACCTGTTTTGAAACGTTCTTCAGGGTCACTGACAGTTCCTCAATGGAGGATGCCTGCTGTGTTGAGCCCTGCGAGACCTGCTGAGCCGATCTTGACACCTGCACCGCACCCGAGCTTACCTGTTCGGCGGCGGTATTTATTGAACCGAAGGTTTCTGAGAGCGAGGCGAGTATCTTGTTAAAGCTGTTCTTTATCTCAGCGAAATCGCCCTTGAAGCTGTCATCCATCTGACCGCCCAGGTCACCCTGTGATATCTTTGAAAGCTCGGTGGTGATGATATTTATGTATTTTCTCAGGCTTGCTATGGTAGAGTCGAGGGAGTTGGTAAGAACGCCAAGCTCGTCGCCTGTTTTCCATACTTCAACGGGGGCTGTAAGATTGCCGTCGGCAAGCAGTTTGATACGTTCGGTGGCGGAGGTGATGGGCCTTGATATCCTGCGTGAGTAGATAAGGGATACCACAGCGGTGGCAGCCATTATCACGATACCCATTACGATTATCATGGCGGCTACGACAGCAGAGTTTTCACGGAAGTCCTTTGCGGTCATCATGTAAATGAGCGAGCAGCCGAAGTAGCCTGTGTCGGATGCTCCGTAAACGTATGCAGTGCCGTCATATCTGAAGCTGCCGGACTGGCTGGTGCCGTCTATCACCTTTTGTATCTCTTCGCCGAACTTATAGTATTTTTTGTTGCCCGATGTAACGGGGTTCTCACCTGTGAGGGTGTGTTCCTCATCACTGCTGAGAATTATCAGACCGCCGGGCTGCATAAAGAAGCCGAATCCGTGTTCTCCTGTGGCGTCTGAGTCGAGTATGTTCATGAACTGCGAGAAATCTATGCTCATAGCGAAGATAAGTTCGGCGTGGTCATTTCTGATGGGGTAGAGTATGGAGAAGTAGTAGCTGTCGCCCTCTTCGCCGCTGTAGGTCTCAAGTTCGGTGATATACTGGTCTATCCCGCTGGCAGTCTGAAGAACATCGTCCTGAGAAACGAGGTCTTTTTTCGAGCTGTCGCTGGTGCCGAAGAGTTTATACTTATTGTCGTATATGCTGAATACGGCTCCGTGTTCAAGTTCATTGGGAAAGTAGGTACACAGCGAGGTTATCATGTGCTCATAGTTGTCGCTGGTCTTGAATTCGGCAAGTTTAAGCGCCTGCGTAAGGTTGGTCTTGTACTGTTCGATAGTATCGTTGAAAGATTTGGAGGTCTGGCTTGCCATAGCCTTTGCGGTGCTCATGACGGTGCTTTTTCTGGTGGTATTTATAACGCCTAACGCCACTATATTCATAAGTATGATAACAGAAAGCGTCATAGCGAGCATTACTATCATTAGGTTTGTTCTTATCGTTTTCAACGCTATCCCTCCCTTGAGATCATGGACGGCTGATATAACCAATTATCGGAAAATACTTGCATGATTCTATATTTATTAATATTATATCACATAATACTTTATAAATCAATAGGTTTGATAAAAAATCTATATTTAACAAAAAATAGTCGCATCTGAAGTGGATGATGCGGTATTTCGTGACATAAGTCACCAAATACGGGGCTTAAAATAGTGACGGCTGTCACTGCGGAAAGTTACACATGACATCTTGTAATACACGGGCATCGGCGGTATAATAGAATCATAAAGAAACACGCTAAAAGGGGTGTCTGCTATGAAAAACAAGATAATATGGATAATAAAGGCTGCAATATTTGTGGGGCTGTTCTTTCCGCTGGCATACGGTTTGCTTTTTCTGCTGTTTATAACAGCGGATATGAACGAGGCTGTCGGGGTGTTGATATTGGCGGCTGCCGCTGCGATATATATTACGCTGGGCGTGCTGATATTCAGGTTCGGCAGAAAAAAGCAGTCTGCACAGGAGAATGCACCGCAGGATAAGGCGAAAGATAGAAAAAGTGCCGTAAAGCAGGGTGTGATATTCTTTGCGGCTTCTGCGGCGGTGATAGTGCTTATTCTTTCAAAGGGGTTCATATTTGAAAAGATAGAACGCTTCAGAGCAAGACAGGCATTCAAAAATGCTGAAGAGACAGTGCGCTATCAGAATGACAGGGACACCTGTGTGAATATAATGACAACGCCGCTGAACAAAAATTCGGTGCTGATAGACTATGACACTATGACGGTGACTTTCATATACTACATAAGCTATGAAAAGATGGATCAGGTACACCTGAGAAAGTATTCTGACAAGGATATAAAAGACCCTGTGCAGTTTAAGTATGAGCTTTCGGGCAAGGGAACAATGCTTACCGTTTACGGCGACTGGAGGACATCGGGCGTCTCGGTGGAAACAGCAGACGGAGACTTCTGGTACAGTGATCTTAAAAACGAATATATGGGTTTTGACCGCACTGTGTATCAGCTTGCGGCAGAAGTCGAAAACAATGCCGACGAAGCGGTGGAGTATGCGGCTGAGTATAGTGAACCGTTTGATATGTACGGCACGGAGATAGTAAGAAGCACAGCAGGCATAGACTATGACACCATGAAGCTGTATCTTGTATACGGGTCTGACGGTGTGGTATACGGCGACACTATCACGATGCAGAAGGACGGAGCGATGCCCGAAGGAATGATAACGGCAGAGATACCCTTTACAAGGGGCACTCTTTACGCATATTCGGCAGACAGCAGCTGCTTTGAGGAAAACTCCGGCAGATGTGACGGTCTGGTATTTGAGGCTGATGACGGAAGTGTTTACTGCTCACCCGAGCTTGTGTGGGGCTATTACGGAATGTGTCTCGGAAGATATGCGGTGAGATGACAGAAAAGAAAGTAGACGGCTTTATGGAGAAAAACGGCGGCAATGAGAGTTGCGAAGATATAAGAAATATACTTGCGTTAGTAACATTGATACTGAATGTCTTAACTGTCGGGATGGTTCTTTCGGCCTTCATGATGAGCGAGATAGGATCACTGGTACTCGGACTGCTGTTAGGCGGCGTGAGTGCTGTGGCAGACCTGATATGGCTTGTGTACGGGTGTGCAAGGCTGAGCATGAGGATAGAAGAAAGATACAGCGATACGGGAGATAAGTAAGGTGACGGATATGAGCAGAAACAGAAGGATCAGGATAGGGATACTGTCCGGTATCGCAGTTGTTCTGCTTATTATCTTTCCCGAGCTGTTCTTTTGGATCAAACATAATTTGCTTTTATTTATCGCAGCGGCAGGTACAGCATTTGCGGTGGTAAAGGGAACAGAATGCTATGAACATAAAACAGGCAGGGATATCGGCAGGAAGAAAAAGCTGATCTTCACAGTGGCAGCCGGGCATATAGCGGCTGTGCTGCTCATTAATACCGGCGACATGATGTTTTCATCAAAGCTGACGGAAGGTCTGAGCATGATGCTGTGTTACACGGGTCGGTGGCTTTTAAGGGCGTGCATAGCAGCGGATATAGTCATTGCGGTACGATTTTTCGCAAGTAAAAATGTGCGGAAGCGAGGCATAACGAACACAGTGGCTGTGCTGATCACTTTAGTGATCCATCTGTTGATTGTATGGACGCTGTATGGAGGCGAGAACAGCGGAGCCTGGGAAGGTCTGGGATATTTAGTATTATTTCTTTTCTTCGGCGGCATAGGCGTAGTAATAGACACAATATGGCTGGTGCGCGGAGCAAAGTGCCTGATCAGGCGCGGCATCGCCTCGAAAAGACTGTTCGCACTTCTCACGTTAATGCTTCATTTGGTATTACTGGCGAGCCTTTATGCAACAGACAGCTATGTGGGCTTCATTGTTTTCGGCATATCGCTGGTAATGTGCGGCGTGCTTGACATAGTGTGGCTGATACACGGGATAAAGAAGCTTTTCAGCAGACACCGCTGAAAAGAGATAACGGAATAATAAAGCTTTATCAGCCGCAGGATGGCCTCCTGCGGCATTTTTATGTAAAAAATGCCTTTACTACTTGCAAAAACCGCAGATACATGGTATAATATCTGTGTTACTATGTTAAAAGACCCTCGGAGAACTACGGCAGACCGCCGCAATAAAGGAGGATCAGAAAATGATACAAAGGCAGAGAACAAGACGCTTTTCGCTGAAAGACAAAATACTGCTGGCAGTTATGATACTGCTTACGGGAGTGCTGGTGTTCTATTTTGTATGGAACAGACCTACCCACAGAAGCATAGCAGGCATTCGTGACCCGATACAGAAAGAAGCGTCGGGAAGCGAGCAGCTTGAATTCCTGAATTATGACATTGACATGACCTATCTCTATTCCTACGATATCGAAGGGCTTGTGGTTAAAAGCACGCCGTATATAGGTGTGGGTGTTTACTATTACCTGTCGCCTATGGACGTGGGGCTTGCCTGGGGCAAGGTGGCCGAGTATAATGACAGGCTGGATTTCAACTGGAAGCAGAACAACCGTTATCTTAGTTTCGAGATGACACAGCAGGACATCGATAATTTCGGCAGCAGTGATGAGATCTTGTGTCACTGTTCAAACAATCACCTTATCACCCGTGACAAAAAGCTGAGAAGTGAGATAAGAAAGATAAGAGCAGGGGACCATATACGAATAAAAGGATATCTGGTCAATGTTGACTGCTATAAGCCCGACGGCTCGGGCAGCTGTTGGCACGGCAGCACCGTAAGGGATGATACGGGCGCACACGCCTGCGAAGTGATACTCGTCAAGGAAATAGAGTGGCTCGACTGACTTGTGTATATAAAGCCGCAGGCGGCAAGCGTCTGCGGCTGTTTCATGCTGTCAGAAAAATTTACTGAGAGGAAGATACCTATGAGAAAGCTCACCCTCGGCATACTTGCTGATGTTGATGCGGGAAAGACGACCCTTTCCGAAGCTATGCTCTTTTTATCGGGGGCAGTCAGAAAAAAAGGCAGAGTAGACAGCGGTGACGCATTTCTTGATACCCATGAGCTGGAAAAAGCAAGGGGCATAACCATTTTTTCAAAACAGGCGGTGTTCGACTATGCGGACACACGTTTTTATCTGGTGGACACCCCGGGTCATGCTGATTTTGCCGCAGAAGCCGAAAGGGCGCTTTCGGTGCTTGACTGTGCGGTGCTTCTGATATCAGCCCTTGACGGGGCGGCGGCGCACACTGTGTCGCTGTGGAAGCTGCTGCGCAAAAGGGGCGTGCCCACGATAGTTTTTGTAAACAAGACAGACCTTGCAGGGTTTGACAAGTATGAACTGGTGGAGGAGCTTCACAGGCGGCTGGGCGACGGCGTGATAGATTTTTCCATGTCGGCAGGTGAGCGTGACGAGGCCTGTGCTATGTGCGACGAGCAGCTTCTTGAGGTGTTTGATGAAAAGGGCAGTCTTGATGACATGGATATATCCGGGGCATTTTCACGGTGCAATATATTTCCGTGCTTTTTCGGCTCGGCGCTCAGGTCTGAGGGCATAGAGCAGCTTATGCAGGCTGTGGTGGCATATGCGCCCGAGCCCTGCTACAGCGGCAGTCTTTCGGCGCAGGTATACAAGATAGAGCGTGACCGTGATGGAAAGCGCATGACCTGTCTTAAACTGACGGGCGGTCAGCTGAAAGTTCGTGACACGCTTAAATACCGTGCCGCAAACGGCATGAACGTCGAAGAAAAAATTGCCCGTATCCGCATTTACAGCGGCGGAAAGTTCACCGAAACAGACACTGCCGCACCGGGAGATGTCTGCGCTTTGCTGGGACTTACAAAGACCTATGCGGGTCAGGGCATCGGCACGGGGAAAGATGACACAGACCGCTCTGCCGAACCTGTGATAAGTTATGCGGTGTACCCTCCCGATGACGGGAGCTGTGACCTTTTCACACTGCTCTCCCATATGAAAGAGCTGCAGGAGGAAGACCCCTCGCTGCACGTCAGCTTTTCCGAGCGTCTGGGCGAGATAGAGCTCAGACTGATGGGTGAGATGCAGACCGAGGTACTGATAAGCGAGATACGCCGCAGGTGGGGCATAGATGTAACGATAGGCGAGGGACGCATACTTTACTGTGAAACTATAGCGTCGCCTGTTGAGGGCATGGGACATTTTGAGCCGCTCAGACACTATGCCGAGGTGCATCTGATACTTGAGCCTTTGCCGCAGGGCAGCGGTATAGTCTATGACAGCTCGGTGCCCGAGGATGACCTTGACCGCAACTGGCAGAATCTCATAATATCCAGCCTTAAAGCAAAGGAGCATATCGGAGTGCTGACGGGCAGTCCGATAACAGATATGAAGATAACCCTTTCGGCGGGAAGAGCGCACCCGAAGCATACAGAGGGCGGAGATTTTCGTGAGGCGGCGTGGAGAGCGCTGCGTCAGGGTCTTATGAAAGCAAAAAGCGTACTGCTTGAGCCGTATTTTGCATTTACGCTTTCTGTGCCTCAGGAGCAGACGGGCAGGGCTATGACCGACCTGACAAGGCTCGGGGCGGAATTCTCTCAGCCGGAGACCGAGGGCGAAAACACTGTGATAAAGGGCAAAGCGCCTGCTGCCGCCATGAAAAGCTACGGCGCAGAGATAGCCGCCTACACAAAGGGCAAGGGCAGACTAAGCCTTGAAAGGGGCGGGTATTTCCCCTGTGCCGATGCGGAAGAGGTCATAGCCGCCGCAGGCTATGACCCCGAGTCTGACCTTGAAAACACAGCCGATTCGGTGTTCTGCTCACACGGGGCAGGTCAGACGGTCAGCTGGCGCGATGCTGATGAAAAAATGCACATCGAGCCTACGCTTGTAAGGACAAGCCCTCTGCGGCCTGCGGAAAAGCGGCGCAACAATGCTATCTCCGAGGACGAGCTGGCGGCTATAATGCAGAAGATAGCCCCCGTGAAGGAACGCAGCACCGAAGAGGAAGCCGAGGAGAGCCGTGAGTATGTGAAAAAGACCGCTGTGCAGAAAAGCAGGCCCGAAACACGTCCCCGTATGCTGATAGTAGACGGCTACAACATAGTTTTCGCATGGGAGGAGCTTCGTGACCTGGCACAGCTGAATATAGATTCTGCCTGCGGAAGGCTGGCGGATATACTTACAAACTATGCAGGCTACAAAGGCGTAAAGCTGATGCTTGTGTTCGATGCCTATAAGACGCCTGCCGTCACACCGAACAAACTCAGATCGGAGTCTATCGAGATAGTCTATACCCGCTCGGGTCAGACGAGCGACGCATATATCGAGAGCTTTTGCAGTGAGAACCGCAAAAAGTACCGCATGAAGGTCGCCACTAACGACGGGCTTGTACAGCTTTCCATAATGCGTACAGGCGCTCTGAGGATGTCGGCTTATGAACTTCTGCGTGATGTTGAAGCCACCGAAAAGAATATCTCTGATGCGATAAAACAGCATAATACATAAAAAATTCCCGCAGGAAGTCAGTGGACCGACCGCCTGCGGGATCATCTTTTTTATTCCATGCCTTTGAGCACTTCCACCATGTCTATGTGCTTTATCCTGCGCGAGAACATGAATCCCACGAGAATCGACACGCCCATGACGAAAAGTCCTGCGATAATGTATGACGGCACGCTTATGTAGGCAGGCCAGTCGATGGAATCTCCGTTTGAGTCCATCATAGCCTGTAAAGGCGCTCTGCCGAAGGGTATGCCTATTATCACACCGATAAGCGACAGCCACAGATTCTG
>CADBTD010000087.1 GCA_902797535.1 uncultured Ruminococcus sp.
GTTGTCGGCTTCATCAACTTCCTGATGTGGTACGGCAATACCACCATAATGCTTATGGCAGCTATGATGGGTATCGATACTTCGCTGTATGAAGCAGCACAGATCGACGGTGCTAATCCTACACAGGTGTTCTGGCAGATCACGATCCCCCTGATAAAGCCTATCCTTGCTTACGTTATCGTAACTTCCATGATAGGCGGTCTTCAGATGTACGACGTGCCTTACCTCATAGGCGGTACGGCAGGTAACCCGAACGGCGCTCTGAAAACTCTCGTTTCTCAGATCCAGCTCGGTAAGAATTCATCTGTAGGTAAGGTTTCCGCATTGTCAGTGCTCGTATTTATAGTTTCGGCTGTACTCGGCTTCATCACCCTTAAGGTAATGGACGATAAGAGCATCAAGACTATGTACGGAAAGAAAAAGAAGAAGGAGGGAAAGTAATATGGCAAGACTTGAAGGCATCGCAGGAGAACAGGACAGCCAGAAGGCCACGAAGATAAGAAGAATTATCGCATATGTCGTTCTTATCATACTCGTTGTCATGTCACTGCTTCCTTTCTATATGCTGCTTATAAACGCTACCAGACCAAAGGTACAGCCGGGTGTAAGATTTATCCCCGATAAGCTGCTCGTTACAAACTTCAAGAAGATATTCAGCGAAAGCTATAAGGCAAACTACGGCAGCTTCCTGAAAGCATTCAGAAACAGCGTTATCGTTGCAGGCCTTTCAACAGTGCTGTCGATATACTTCTCGGCACTCACTGCATACGCTATCCACGTTTATGACTTCCGTCTGAAAAAGGCGGCTCACACCTTTATACTTATCATCATGATGGTACCGACCCAGGCATCCGCTATCGGTCTGTACAGACAGCTCCTTCACTGGAAGCTCACCAACAGCTTTATCCCGCTGACTATCCCCGCGATAGCAGCACCCGCTGTTTACTTCTTCATGATACAGTATATGGCTGCATCACTTCCCCTCGAAATTGTTGAGGCTGCCCGTATGGACGGCTGCGGCGAGTTCAGGACATTCAATACGATAGTCCTCCCCATACTCAAGCCCGCACTCGCAGTTCAGGCAATATTCACTTTTGTCGGAAGCTGGAACAACCTCTTTATGCCTCAGATGCTTCTCGATAAGCAGGAGATGAAGACTATCCCTGTTATCCTGCAGCTCATCAGGGCTAATATCCAGAGTAACCCGCAGACAGCAGACGCAGGCCTTATGAATATGTTCATGGTGCTCGCTATACTCCCTGTTGTTGTTATCTACCTTATCCTCTCGAAGAATATCGTAGGCGGCGTATCTCTCGGAGCAGTCAAGGGCTAAGAGAATACTCTTTCCCTTTCAGAAAAGTCTGCTTTTGCAGATCACGGACTTACCACCCGTGAGCGATTTCAATATCAATTAAAAATTGCTTTGGTTCAACAGACAAAAGCACAGAATTTTTAACGGCGTTCCGCATCATCTGCGGAGCGCCGGTTTTTTATCTGTATATTTTTCCCTGCTAAAGCAATAAAAGGCATTGACATTTTCTATAAAATATTGTAAAATAAATATAATAATTATGACCGACGGTAATTCGGTCGGAATCAGACCGCTGCCTGCGGCTGCGGTGCAAAAGCTGCCGCGTATATACCATAACAGAAAGAAGATCAAACTATGCCTGAAAATAACAGACCTCGTGCAAGACAAAAGACCACCTCGTCGGGCGGCAGCGGAGTACACCGCCGCGGCTCGGGACTCGGTACAGGACCCGTAGGCTCGGGAAGCAATTTCTCGGGCGGCTCGGGCGGAGGCGGTATAAACCGTGCCGCAGTCGGAGGAGGCGGCGCAGGTCTTATCGTGCTTGTGCTCGCTCTGCTGAAACTCTTCGGCGGAGGCGGCGCAGGGGGTGCCACAGTTCCCGAAGGCTACGGCACAGGAAATACAGGCGGCGGCAGCGGCTATACCGCAACTGCTGCGGGCGATGTTGACCGCACCGTTGCCGAGGGCTCAAGAGAAAAATATACAAAGATCAAGGGTGGCGGTCAGGATAAAGTCACCATAATGGTGTATATGTGCGGTACCGACCTTGAATCAAAACACGGTATGGCGTCCGCCGATATGCAGGAAATGGCTTCCGCATCTCTCGGCAGCAACGTCGATATCATAATCTATACGGGCGGCTGTAAACAGTGGAAGATAAACGGCATAAGCAATTCCGTGAATCAGATATATAAGATCGAAAACGGAAGCCTGCGCCTGCTTGAGAGCGATATGGGCTCAAAGCCTATGACCGACCCCTCAAACCTTACAAAGTTTATCCAGTACTGCAATAAGAATTACCCCGCTGACCGAAATGACCTTATTTTCTGGGATCACGGCGGCGGATCGGTAAGCGGCTACGGCTATGACGAGAAAAATAAGTCCGCAGGCTCTATGGACCTCGGCAAGATATCCTCGGCACTAAAGTCGGGCGGTGTCAAGTTCGATTTCGTCGGTTTTGATGCCTGCCTTATGGCTACCGCCGAAACTGCACTTATGCTCAATGAACACGCCGATTACCTTATCGCTTCCGAAGAAACAGAACCGGGTATCGGCTGGTATTATACCGACTGGCTCAATGCCCTCGGAAAAGATACCTCTATGCCTACTATAGATATAGGCAAAAATATAGTTGACGGTTTCGTTGACCAGTGCGCAAAACGCTGCCCCGGTCAGGGTACTACTCTTTCGGTGATAGACCTCGCTGAATTTTCAAATACCGTTCCCGATAAGCTCTCGGGCTTCTCAAAGTCGGTAACAGGCCTTATCTCCAATAAAGAATATAAGACCGTATCCAATGCAAGATACGGTACAAGAGAATTTGGTATAAGCTCAAGGATAGATCAGGTGGATCTTGCAGACCTTGCCGCTAAAATGGATACCCCCGAGGGTAAGGAACTCGGCAAGGCTATAAAGGGAGCCGTGAAATATAACCGTACAGGCTCCACTATGTCAAACGCCTACGGCGTTTCTATCTACTTTCCGTACCGCCGCTCGGGTCTTGTTGATAAGGCCTGCAGTACCTACAGCGCTATCGGTATGGACAGCGAATATTCAAAGGCTATCCGCCAGTTCGCAAGCATAGAAACAAGCGGTCAGGCGGCAACAGGCGGTACTCAGTCACCTGTTGGTTCGCTCTTTGACCTCGGCGGAGGTTCGGGCGGAAGCGATATGATAGGCGCTCTTCTGTCGGGATTCTTAGGCGGCGACAGGAGCATCTCGGGTCTTGATGACACCAATACCGACTTTATGAAGGATATGCCTTTCTCCGAGGAAGAGACTGCCGAATATATCTCGGCAAATTACTTTGACCCGAATAACCTCGTGTGGGAGGAAAACGGCGGTAAATATACCATAGACCTCCCCGAAGATCAGTGGTCGCTCGTACATGATATAGACCTTAATATGTTCTATGATGACGGCGAGGGCTATGTTGATCTGGGTCTTGATAATCTGTTTGAATTTGACGGAAATAAACTTGTTGCAGATACCGACCGTGACTGGATATCAATAAACGGTCAGCCTGTTGCTTATTATCATACCGATACCGTTGAGGGCAGCGGCGATGAATATACTATTTCGGGTTATGTGCCCGTGATGCTCAACGGTGACCGTGCGGAACTTATCCTTCGGTTCGATAATGAACATCCCGAAGGATACGTTGCAGGTGCAAGGGAGACCTATTCGGAAGATGAGACCGAGACTGTCGCCAAATCTCTCACAAAGCTGGAAAACGGCGACAAGCTTGAATTTATCTGCGACTACTACACCTACGACGGCGAGTACAGCGACAGCTATTATCTCGGTGATGCGCTGACTGTAAGCGGTGACCTGAAAATAACCAACACCTCTGTGGGTGACGGTCAGGTGCGTATTCTTTACCGCTTTACCGATATCTACGACCAGCAGCACTGGACTGCCCCGATAATCAAGTGACGGAAAAATTTTCCGTACTTTCGTGAGCAAAGTATTTCTGTGCATAAATATGTCACAGCTGTGAAAACTATTTTGTAAAAACCACACAGACTGATGATGCAAATATTTTATCACAGAGCGTTTTGGTATTAAAAGCGTTTGTAAGAGATTTTTGTTGCCGCTTTGTTTGAAGTTCTGATAAGCGGTAAACGTGATATAAAAAAGGAGGAGTTCGTATGACCCTTATTGAAGCGATCAAGGAAAGACATTCGGTGCGGCAGTACCTTGACAGACCTATCGAGCAGGAAAAGCTCGATGAGCTGGAGAAGATGATATCCGAGATAAATGAAGAAGCGGGACTTCATCTTCAGCTGGTGACTGACGAACCCGAAGCATTTGATACGAGCAGAACTGCACGCTACGGAACTTTTTCGGGTGTGAAGAATTATATCGCACTGGTAGGTCCGAAGGAAAAATGCCTTCAGGAAAAGCTGGGCTACTGGGGCGAGAAGATAGTTCTTCAGGCGCAGATAATGGGTCTTAACACCTGCTGGGTAGGACTTACCTACAGAAAGATCCTCGGCGTATACGAAGTTGA
>CADBTD010000088.1 GCA_902797535.1 uncultured Ruminococcus sp.
CCGCCCTGCTGAGGATAACCCTGCTGCATATAGCCGCCCTGCTGAGGATAGCCCTGCTGCATATAACCGCCCTGCTGAGGATAACCCTGTACAGGCTGCTGATAGCGTGTCGGGTCAAAGCCTGCGGCACCCTGCTGAACTGCATCGGAAGGTGCTTTGAACATTGAAGGAGCTGCGCCGCCCTCACCGGGAGTGCTGTTGAGTGCATTTACTGCCTCCTGCGGCTGCTCTGAAGCAGGCGGTTCGTAGAAGGGATTTGACTCATCAACAGTAAAGCCGTCAGCGAAATCAGCTGCCGCACCAAGCATAGGTGCTTCGGAAACTGCCTCTGCAACGGGATCGGTCTCAGGTGCTACAGCCTCCTGAGGTTCGGGAGCCTCTGCCTCGTCAAAACCGCTCATGAAATCATCAGCCGAAGCATCGGCAGCAAAATCTTCCGCTGCCATAAGAGGCTTGAGCTCATATGCTGCCTCGGGATCATAATCGGTATACTTGACAAAAATCTGCTCATTTACGGCGATCTCGCACTCCTTGTTTTCCTCATCCGAGGATACGAGCAGGTCAAGAGCCGAAACAGCGGGTCTTGTAATGCTGTAATCTTCAAAGGAAATTATGATAAGCTGTTTTGCCTTGGCGCCAAACTCGACCTTGAGCGAGCCTACGGTATGGTATTCTGCGGGAACTGTTTCTACAGCACCCTCATTCACACGCACACCTGTAACGCCTGAAACTATCTTATCACTATCGGTAACTATCAAGCAAAGGTACGCGCCCGAACCGAGAACAAGGTTCGGTTTCTCCTGCTTGATCTTATCCGCATATTCTTTTGCGGTCTCATATAATTGCTTTAACTCCATAGATCTCACCGATATCCTTTCACACTATAAATAATTAGGATATTTTGCTCATTCTTCCCTGTCGCTGTGGAAAACGAGCTTGTTTTTTCCCTGTGATTTTGCCTTGAACATGGCTTCCTCTGCGCATCTGAACAGATCCTCTGCGCTTCTTGAATCCGTCGGGAATGCTGCCGAGCCGTAGCTTGCCGACAGCGAGAAGACATCTCCTCTTATCTTGACGGGTGTGCTGAAAATATTCGCTACCCTGTCAACGAATTTAGAAACATCTTCCTTGTCAAATGCCCCGTCGAGGATCATTGCGTACTGATCTCCGCCGAGTTTAGCAGCAAAAATGCTGTCTCCGCAGTAATCTGTAAGTTTCTGAGAATACTCCCTGATAATGTCGTCGCCTGTTGCGTGGCCGTATGTATCATTTATCTCACGAAAGTCGTCGATATCGGCATAAAGCACGATACAGCCCGAACCGCTGCTTATGCGCTTTTCAAGCTCTTCATTGAAAAGCTGTCTGTTGGGCATACCGGTGAGTCTGTCATAGTAAGCCAGAAACCTGAGCGACTCGTCCTTCTCCTGGATTATGCGGTTTTGCTCTATCGCCTGCTGATAGCTTTCCTTGAGCTCGGTATTGATACGTTCCGTTTTACTGATATAAGAATATAGTATCGATGCTGTTGCTATCGTTGTCAGCGGTATGACCGCTCCGGGTATCGAACCTACATTTGCGGTTTTTATCAAAGCCGCGAACACCAGCGAAGTGTTCAGGAAATTAAGCAGAGCCTGAGTCAGGAAGCCCTTTTTCTTGGTAAAGATCACAAGTAATACGGAATCCATGACTTGAAACTGGGCTATAAGGCCGTTAGCTGCATTTCCCCGCTGCTTTAAAGGTCCGCCCGGGATCATAAACTTGAGCTGGAGCACTACCGTAAAAAGATAGACCACTGCTCCGCACACAATTATCGCTGTCTGAAGGTTTTTTTTCTTTTTTGAATTCATTGATCCTGCTCCCTTTTATGTGAATAAGCCAAAAAGAGCATCAGGTATTCCTGCGTATACGTCTTGCCTTTCTTGCCTGAGCGTGTTCCTTGTTCTCTGCTATCTTGGCGTTGAGCGTTTCAAGCTGCTCGCCTATAAGTGCAGGGTTGCAGACGCAGGAGAGAGAAATATCATCCTCGGTGCCGAAATGCGAACGCTTTACTATGTTCTTCTCAACAGCGGGAACGAACTCCTCGAGGTTCACGAGCTGGCTGGTAAGTATGGTATGATAATCAAGGAAATCGTACTCGCTTCCGAAAGAGGTATAAAGACCGTCGGTCGAAGCGAAAAGTGCAAGTACCTGCTTGCCTTCGATATAGAAGCTCTCGAACATCTTTGCAGCGTTCTGATTGCACATCGAAGAGGTGATGTTCGCAGGATTTGACTCCTCATATTCCATAGGCATGATAGTCTCGCCGCTGTCAAGTACTGCAACAAGGCTTCCGTCGCCTATCTGTATACCGAAGCTGAACTTTTCCGATACCACCGCTGCGATAAGGGTAGTGCCGTAATAGGATTCAACGGGGATAGCAGCAAACTCATCGGGTGTGAACTTTTTCTTCTCGACAGCCGTTACCGGGTGAGCGTCATGGTGTTCATTTACCTTCTGGTTCCAGAGAGTTATTATCTGCTTTTCGATATTTCTGATTATTCTCTTATGATTTGCGGGGAACTCAGTCTCAAAGGCATCGGGATCCTGATAGAATCTCTCGATAGTTTCGATAGCTGCTTCAACAGCCGCCTGTGAGCCGATGTTGCTGCGGAAATGCTTTTTGCTTCCGTGTCCGTCGGCTACCACGCATATAGCGTAACGGTCTGCTACCTTATGCGATGAGCTGTCCTGGCAAACTATGCCTTTTTTCTCATGGCTCGCTCCCATTACAGAATGGCTGAAACCACTGTACATAACTATGCTTTCCTCCTTAGATACTATTTAAGTCCGTCGATTTACCAACCTGTATCGAAGGAAACGTCGTTTGAGTCATCCTGGCTTACAAGCTCCTGTATCTGCTGACCGAGCATCTTCTGCTTAGCTGCAAATACGTCTTCTTCGCTGAGCTCGGTATTTGTTTCATCGGAAAGAGTCATAGACTTGGAACCGATCTGAGAAGCAGTTACCGCAACGATCTTTATCATCTGAGCAAGCTGTCCGCCCGAGTAAGCGTGAACAACTGTGTCCTTTGAGCCTGTGAACTCAGCGAGCATATCATCGTTAGCCTCGTTGCCGATACCGAGAGCAGCTTTAAGAGCATACTTATACCAGCTGTTGGACTGAAGTGCCTTGAGTCCTGCCTTATAGTCATCGGAAGGATAACCGTCTGTCATAAGGAATATAACAGGTGCGAATGAAAGCGAAGGCGAATTTAAGAAGCCGTTTCTCGACATTCTTGCCGAAAGCTCCTTGAAAGCAGCGCCCATGCTGGTAACGCCGTCTGCACGAAGTCTTGCCCACTCGAACTCCTCTATAGAGATAGGAGCAGAGTACATCCACGATACGCCTGTGGAGAATGTAAGAACTGCGATCTTTACATCGGTATCAGCCTCACCTACACGGCGGATCTCGGGTATAAGCTCTTCCATAACGGTGTTGAGCTCACCCATCTTTTTACCCTTCATGCTTCCCGAGGTGTCGATCATGAAAAAGATAACCAGGCTTTTTCTGGACACGCCGGTAGCGTTCAGGGGGTCATCATCATCAAAATCAAGTAAGCTGTCATAGCCCTTGGTATTTTCATTACTCATAAGTTAGATACTCCCTTTCTGTTAAACCGTATCCACGGTGATTAGATCTTTGCTGTAATGCCGTTGCCGAATTCGATCTCAAGACCCTGCCATATCGGGAAGCCCTTTCCGGGATCTATATCGACCATCTGATTGTTCGGCATAAGCGCACGCCATACTCTGTCCGAGCAGTTCTTTATTCCGAGTACTCCGGGTTTAAGTTTATTTTCAACGAGTTCTCCCGCTATATTGAGGAAGTCATCGGAATTAGGATCTACCTCGCATTCATAGAAACGGCAGCCCACATACAGAGGCATACGATAGTCACGGTTGCTGAATCCGAGAGTTGCGAATTCCATACCGCACTTCGGGCATCTGTAGGTCTTCGGGTCGGGCTTTTCAAACATTGAGGTAAAGTTTGTTCTTCCGCAGCCGCACATGATTATCTCTGAGCGAAGTCTTATGAAGAGCTTCTGCCACTCATTCTCGATAATACGCTTTGAAGGCTCGGATATACCTGCTGTGAATGAAGTTATGAATGCTTCGCGTATATAATTCGGATAAAGTCTCCAGAATTTAATAACGTTGTCGTGGATACCTCTTACAGGACGGTTAGAGGTATCATCGGGGTCATAAACGAACACTGCGTTCTGACCATAGTGCTTCAGCTCGCTGGATTCGGTAAGGCAAACGTCTTTTACCACCTTTTCGCCCTCCATCGGGTCGCCTCTGAACAGAAGCTTGAAGAGGACTACTGCGAGAGAATACTTATCCGTCTGCACGTTAGGCTTTGCGACTCCCCTTACGACCTCGGGAGCCATGTAGCCGGGCTTACCGCCTATACCGAAGTTCGAGCCGTCGGGGGCGATATTATCACAGTCGCAGACAAGAACAGCGCCTGTATCGGTGTTGATAAAGAAACCGCCGTCGTTAAGGTCCTGATAGCTCTTTCCGACACGATGGAGCTGACGGAAAGCGTTTACTATATTAATAACGGTAGTTACCATTGCATAAAGGCTCGAGAACCTGACCGGCTTTTTGGTAGCACGTCCTGTAAGCGGGTCAACGACCAGCTTATAGGTGTTAAGGATATCCACAAAGGTATCAAAGCTGTCGGGCTTTAATTCCATAAGGTATCCGAAAGCGCCGTCGGGGCGTTCTTTTGTCAGGTATTTCGGCCAGAGGAACTTATTTGACGGAGCGCCGTCAGTTATGTTCTGCTGGATATTTCTGCGGAAGTCCTTGGGCTTTTTCATCTTATCCACGTCATACCATTTAAGCGCCCACTTGGTACCGTTGAACTCAACGAGATAAACGATACCCTGACCGCCGCTTCCTATAACACGGATGACCTTAGCCTTTCCGCCGAATTCCATATCGACTTCCTGACCAATCTTAAGTTCGATCATTTAAAAATTCATCCTTCCTGTACCTTTAGTATAAGATAATAAAATAAAATCAGAACTCATGTTTCTTGGCACGAAGCGCTACGCCCGTTTCGACGGTCTCGCACTTGATGCGGTGAGACATACAGTATTTATGCACATAAGAATTCTCATAGCATCGAATGGTAAGTTCGGGGCAGTATGAGAATGCATTCTCATCTATAAACTTTACGCTCTCGGGCAGGAAAAGTCTTCTCAGCTTTTCACATCCGAGGAATGCCTGAGCGCCTATGCTGCTGACCGTAGGCGGCAGCTCGACTACCTCAAGGCTTTCGCAGAATTCAAAGGTATGGTCTTCTATCTCAAGTATACCGTGAGGTATCTTTATTACAGTGAGCTTGACGCACTGACTGAAAGCGCCCTGCTGTATTATCTTCAGATTTTCTGGAAGATCAACGCCCTTTAATCTCTTGCAGCCCGTGAATGCATAATCTCCTATACAAAGAAGCGATTCGGGCAGTTTTATAGTCTTCATGAAACCAAAGCCGTCAAAGCAGAAATTATCGAGCTTGGTTATACCCTCGGGTATATTTATGTTTCCCGCAAGTCTGTATCTTGCGGCTTGTGTGGGAAGAAATACGTTCATCTCGATATCCATAGCGGTTATCTTGCGCTTTTCGGGCTTCTGCTCTTCTTCCTCAACAGGTTCTTCGTCTTTTGCCTTTAACGTCGGCTCATATACCCATCCGAGCATATATGTGAAGCAAAGGATGACGAATTCGGCGGCATTTTCCGAAACGAAGCATTCGGAAAGCATATAGCTCTTTGCTCTCATAACAGCGATCTTCTGATCATTTTCAGCAAGCATATTCTTCAGCACGCCGGCATTGAGCATATTCTTGAGAAGTCTGCGTTCCTTATCGTATTCGGGCAGGTAATCGTTGACGAACGCCACCATCTTTCCGGTGTCGTTAAGAATACCGTCACCGTACTCGTTGATCATCTTCTTCATGATAAGCTGGATATCCTTGGTGTTCTCAAAACCTTCCACATTCTGCGGAACAGGTGCACCGCACTGCGGACATGAAATGCTGTCCGCCAAAAGCTCTGCATGGCAGTTTTCGCACTGCATAATCAACTCTCCTGACATTATAAAAATATAAGCTGTAGTTATACTAAAAAAGTTATATGTTTTGCATAAATCAACATAAACTTACTTATACTATAGTATAACATGATTTCAGAAAAATGTCAAGCACTGTTTTTAAATTTGTAACAATAATTTGTACATAAAATTATATTTTTTATACTCATGAACAGCATTGAAATTACGGCATTATCACGCACTTTTGGCATCAGGCTCCCGGAACGTCTGCGCAAAGGTGCGTTTTTCAATGTTTTCAAGGCTTATACACATCTTTTCCGCAATTTATATCTATGCGACAATCTATTGTGAGAAATGCCAAAAAAATTCATCACTCTGCACAAGCATTCATGCTTGAAATTTTGTTCGGTTTGTGATAGAATTATAGTATAGGTATTTATGCGCAAAATAAGTATTTACACCGAACTGTCCGTGGGGGGTGCGTTTCGCCAACTGTACGGCTGATTCATATTTTTAAGGAGGTCCGGTTTTCATGAACAGAAAACACAAAAGGCTGTTTGCACGAGCCGCTGCTTTTTCCATGGCAGCCGCCATGCTGCTTGCCACAGGCTGCTCAAACAGCAAGGATGACGGACAGGAGCTTGTGACCGTCATCGTTAAATCCCATGACCAGTACTGGGAAACTTTAAGACTGGGCGCAGAGGACGCCTGCGAGGAGATGGGCTATAAGCTGAGCTTCCTTCAGCCTGAGAACGAAAACGATGCAAAACAGCAGGTAAGATATATCGAACAGGCTGTAAGTGACGGCTCGAAAGCGATAATCATCGCTCCCACAAGCCCGACAAGCCTTAACTCTTCTCTCGAAAGCGCTACTGCCGAGGGTATCCCGATAATCTCGATAGATACCGACATGGAGTACACCGCCAAGGAGACCCTTATCTCCACCGACCAGGATTCCGCAGGTGCTATCGCAGCAAGAGCTATTTTAAAGGCTCTTCCCACAGGAAGCTCGTTCGCTATAGTTTCCTACAACCGTGATTCACTTACTGCTACCGGAAGAATAGACAGCCTTCTCCAGAACCTCACCTTTATCGACAAATCGGTAGATGATCCCGAAAAGGCCAACGAATACTCCGTTACCGAGGACGAAGCCTCAAAGGCTACCACTCCCGTATACAAGTTTGTCGGTACCCGTTACAGCGATAACAACCGTGCAATCGCTAAAAAAGCCACTTTAAACTTCCTCGAAGAGAACCCCGATATAAAGATCATCTTCTGCACCAACCAGTCTTCGACTCTCGGTGCTTGTGATGCTATAAAGGATAAGGGTTATGCAGGACGTGTTTCCGTTATAGGATTCGACCCTAACGACGAAGAAATCCAGTATGTAAGAGACGGCATACTTATGGGAACTATCGCACAGAACCCTTACAACATGGGCTACCTCGGTGTAAGATACGCCGACAAG
>CADBTD010000089.1 GCA_902797535.1 uncultured Ruminococcus sp.
GGACGCACTGCGCCTTGAAAAACTGCTTGAGAACGAACCGGAACGTATCGTAAGATGCGCCAAATATTCAGAACTTTCCCGCAGCGAAGGCATAGAACCTCCCACAGGCGGTGAAGCCGAATTCCGCCGCATAGTCAGAGATTGCGAGAATATCGCAGTTTCCGTTCTCGGCATCTGAAAAAAACAAAAAAATATCGCCATAGTATCCCGCTTGTGAGATACTATGGCGTTTTTTGTCTTTTCAGAAGCTTTCTGCTGTCATTTCTTTACCTTCACCATTATCAGCTTGAACAGCTGTACAGCCAGCATAGACCCTAAGCTGAGAACATATATCACCATGACCTCTGATGCCCCCAGGTCGGGCGAAATGCGGAACATTTTGTGCATTCCGGGCACTAAAAGTACAGTGTTCAGCAATATCATGCCTGCCGCAAAAGCCATCAGGCCCCACTTGTTGTTGAGCATTTTGTCGGTGAAGAGCACGGGCTCGTCGGCTTTTGCGGAAAATCCGTGGAAAAGCCTTGACATACACAGCGTAGCAAATGCCATTGTCATGCCGCAGGACTTGTTTCCGACCGAGCCGTCTGCCAAGGGAACATTGTAGCCTATGAGAAACGCCGCTATGGTGAATATCGCTATTATGATTCCGCCGTATGTCACCCCGAAAAGGAAAGGCTTTGTCATTATGGATTCGTTTGCGGGACGTGGCTTTTTCTTCATGACACTGTCGCTGTGAGGTTCAAGTCCCAGAGCTATGGCAGGGAGCGAGTCGGTCAGCAGGTTGATGAACAGCAGGTGTATCGGCGCAAAGGGCGCAGGAAGCCCTGCCAGTGAATTGAAAAGCACTGCGATTATTCCCGCTAAATTTCCCGACAGCAGGAAAAGTATGGCTTTCTTGATATTGTCATAGATGTTTCTGCCGTTTTTCACAGCTTTTACTATGGTGGCAAAGTTATCGTCCGCAAGCACCATAGCCGCCGCATCCTTTGATACCTCGGTGCCCGTTATGCCCATGGCAACGCCTACATCAGCCTGCTTTAGCGCAGGTGCGTCGTTAACGCCGTCGCCCGTCATGGCAACTATGTTGTTCCTGCTCTGCCATGCCTTTACTATGCGTATCTTGTGCTCGGGAGTGACACGGGCGTAAACGCTCTTGTCTGCGACATATTCCGTGAGCTGCTCGTCGGTGTACTTGTCGAGCTCGCTTCCCTCTACCGCTTCGTCAAAGCTGTCAAGAATGCCTATCTCCTTGGCTATGGCAGACGCTGTGATAAGGTGGTCGCCCGTTATCATCACAGGCTTTATCCCTGCACTTTTACATTCCGCAACAGCCTGTGCGGACTCCTCTCGGGGCGGGTCCATCATGGCGATAAGTCCCATGTATTCAAGGCCGTCCTCGTCTTCAAGCCCTATCTCATCGCCGTCAAATTCCTTGCAGGCAAAGCAAAGTATGCGAAGACCCTTTTTCGACATATGCTCTACCTGATGCCGTATGCCGTTTTTCTCGCTTTCGGTGACGTGCATCCTGTCTATCAGCACATCAGCCGCACCCTTTGTGTACATGATGTGCTTTCCGTTTACCACATTCAGCGTAGACATCAGCTTTCTGTCCGAATCAAAGGGTATCTCGCTTATCCTTTCGTAATTCTCGCGTATCTCCGTATCCGAAAGTCCTACCGTATGCGCAAAGTGTATCAGCGCCGTTTCGGTGGGGTCGCCTATGTCCACTCCGTCACGGCAGCTTGAGTCGTTGCACAGCACCGATGCTATTATAAGCTCCTTCTCATGCTGGTCTGATATATCAACGCTGGTATCCACGATCCTGTGACCGTCGCAGACTATGCGCCTTACGGTCATTTTGTTCTGTGTCAGTGTGCCTGTTTTGTCAGAGCATATCACCGACACCGAGCCTAATCCCTCAACCGCCTGCAGCTTTCTCATAATGGCGTTTTCCCTTGACATTTTCTGTGTGCCGAAGGAAAGCACTATCGTCACTATAGAGCTGAGTGCTTCGGGTATGGCTGCGACTGCAAGGGCTATGGCAAACATCAGCGACTCCATTACCGTGTTGAAGTTTATCTCATCTGCTCTCAGCATCGAAAGCCCGAAAACAAGTCCGCATATCACAAGTATCGCTATCGACAGCTTTTTGCCGAAGTTGTCGAGGGTGTTCTGCAAGGGCGTTTTTCTTTCGTCGGCATTCTGTATCATCGAGGCTATCTTGCCTACCTCGGTACTCATGCCTGTTTCGGTGACTATGTAGCTTCCTCTGCCGTATGTGACGAAACTGCCCGAATATACCATGTTCTTTCTGTCACCGAGGGGCACATCTTCCCTGATAGTGTCGATGTACTTGTCTATGTTCACCGATTCGCCCGTAAGTGCGCTCTCATTCGTCTGTAATGAGGCCGACTCTATCAGTCTGCCGTCAGCAGGTATACTGTCTCCCGCCTCAAGCAGCACCACATCGCCTACAGCGACTTCCTCAGAGGGTATCACGAGCTTTTCACCGTTTCGCATGACCTTTGCATTCGGTGAGTTGAGCTTTTTCAGCTCATCAAGGCTTCTTTCCGCCTTTATAGTCTGCACAGTGCCTATCACAGCGTTCATGGTTATGACTGCGATTATTACGAAAAAGCTCTCCATATCGCCTGTAAGCGCCGATATCAGCGCAGCTATGATAAGTATTATGACAAGAAAATCCGCAAACTGCGACAGAAATATCTGCACTGCCGATTTTTTCCTGCCCTGAGTTATCTCGTTCCTGCCGAATTTCTCAAGGTTTTCCTTAGCCTTTGCCGAAGTCAGCCCCGTCGCCGAAGTCCCCAGCTCATAATAAAGCTCATCAGCCGTGAGCTTGTAGCTCTCTGTCATATTTCAATACATCCTTTCTTATCAAACAAAAAAAGACCTCTATCAAAGCGTGAGGATACACCGAAAAAGCCCCGATACCATCGGGTCTGTCATGCTGACTGCATTCGGTATTTCAAGCTTTGATAAAAGTCTCGTCATTCAAGTACACAGCGGACAAGGATCCCGGGACACACAGCCCCCGCCCAAGTCGTGGTTGACGCCGTACACGCAGCGGTAAAGCTGCCGACTACTCTCTTTTATGCTACATTATTATAACTTATTTTGCGGCGGTTGTCAACCCCATTTTAAAAATTTGCCGTAATATGCGTCAGAGTATCTTTACAATCCGTGAAAAATATGCTATACTGATATATACCGACATTTTTTACGGAGAGATCCTTATGAAAGTTCTTATAACAGAAGACGACCCTATCATTCAGGAGGGCCTTAAAATAGCGCTGGTGCAGGAGGGCTATGAACTTGTCACAGCTTCATGTGTTGCCGAGGCAAGGCAAAGACTTGCCGAAAACAGCGACCTCGGGCTGTGTCTGCTTGACGTTATGCTGCCCGACGGCACAGGCTTTGATATATGCAAAGAGATACGCGCAAAGGGCAATACGCCTATAATTTTCCTTACCGCCTGCGATGATGAGATACATACTGTCTTAGCCCTTGAACAGGGTGCAGACGACTATATAGCAAAGCCTTTCCGTATGCGTGAACTTATCGCAAGGATAAAGGCGGTATTAAGGCGCACGGGAAGCGCTGCGGCAGCATCTGATATGGTGCATATAGGTTCAAACGAACTGAACACAGCCTCAGGCAAAATGTACCGTGACGGCAAAGAGATACTTCTCACTGCTATGGAATATAAGCTGCTGCTGATATTCATAAACAACAGGGGCAATATCCTTTCCCGTCAGCAGATACTCAGCGACCTGTGGGATGTGGCAGGCGATTTCGTAACAGACAACACGCTCACGGTGTATGTGAAAAGACTTCGTGAAAAGCTGGAAGACGGCAATGATTCCGTGCTTATCGAAACGGTGCGTGGCCTTGGCTACAGAATGGTGAAGTGACCCATGCCCGCGTCAAGATACATTTCGATCGCGGCGGCGGTGCTGGCGGCGGTGCTTTGTGCGGCAATAAGGCGGCCTTCCGCCTGCTGCGTGATACTTGCGGTGTGTGCGCTCGTTCTTCTTGCTGTGAACATAATATCGGGCATACGTCTGAAACGCCGCATGACCGCGCTTACAGATTATATGACAGCCGTACAGGATGACCTGACCCTGCCCGATATAAGGCAGTCCGAGGAGGGCGAACTCGGTATACTTCAGAGCGAGGTGTACAAAGTCGTGGCGCTCCTCCGTGAAAAATACTCCGCCGAAAAGGGACAGAAGCTTTATATGTCGGATATGCTTTCCGATATATCACATCAGATAAAA
>CADBTD010000090.1 GCA_902797535.1 uncultured Ruminococcus sp.
CAAAGCCATTTATGATGCAAATGATAATACTTTCATAATAAAAGTATATGATGGAGCAAAAACTGAACTGTCAGAGTATGTGCTCGGAACACTTGCGCAAAACGGGATGTTTTCAGTTTGCCGTTCTGATGTTACATCCAAAACCTATGATGAGATATTGGATAAAGCCAAAACAGATGCATTTAATGATCGTGCAGGTGTGATACTTTACATAAATAATGACTTTGACTCTGCTGTGATGAATGATTCGATCTCTGACGGCACAGAGATATTTGATGTATCGGATGACCAAAGGAAAGAATTGTTTGAATACGAATATAAAAATATTTTATCTGAAGTATATCGTGTAGGGTCTGTCTGCAATAAAGATGTATCAAAAACAATAGAGATCCTGAATGAGATATCGGAAAAAATACCTGAAAAGAAAGTGACAGATCTTGCAGGCAAAGACGAGATAGAGCTAACACCAAAACAAACCAACAGCAAGGTACAGATAGGATATGCTTTTGCGATAATAACTCTCGGATTTATGTTCAGCGGTGTATTTGCAGCGCATACAGTCATTACCGAAGACAATAACAAGGTATATACAAGAATAATGATGTCCGGCACTTCAACAATAAAATATTTTGTATCAAAATTTTCGGCAGTTATTTTAATGTGTCTGCTGCAGACAGGAGTTTTGGCTATATGTCTATGCTTTATGCATTCCCTTGAGCTCGGTATATCTAAACCTTTATTCCTGCTGATAATTTTTCTTCTTGGTATAATATTCAGCACATTCAGTATGTTGACAGGAATCATTTTTGGTGATATAATGAGTTCAAACTATGCAGCATTTACGATCTGGAGCATATCTGATATGCTTGCAGGAGTGCTCTTCCCTATCGGAGATTCATCGTCTTTTCTGAAAACTCTGTCTTATCTTATGCCGCAAAGATGGTTTATGGACGCATCTGAAAGACTGATCGCAGGAGTATCGGGTGCATTTCCTATCCTTGCAGCAGCAACAGCATCATATCTTATACTGACAATAAGTATCGGAAGCGTAGGATTAATGCTGAAAAAACAGGAAAATTGATAAGGCCGTTTTCTTTCGTGTTGCTAAGATAAGCCAACTCGGAATTTTCAGGAGGTATAAATGGAACAGAACAAGATGATTTCAAAAGCAGGCTCAGCGATCGTAACAGTGACAGTATTTTTGTTTGCATTGTTTCTCATAATCAATTTTTCTTTGGGCAGCTACTTCGTATGCCTTATCCTGCCGATAGGTTTTATAATGATGACGGCAGGTCTGCACAACGAATGTGACAGCGATCACAAGGTCGCTGCGAATATCGGCTTGATCCTTGCTGCTGTGTACGGAACTCTTATAATGCTTGTGTACTTTGCACAGCTGACTACAGTAAACAACGAACAGCTGACCGAACAGGCTGAAAAAGTGCTCTCTATGGCAAAGGGCGGGCTAATTTTCAACTATGATATGCTCGGCTACGGTGTAATGGCGCTGTCTACCTTCTTCACAGGGCTTTCGATGAAGCCGAAGAACAAGACAGACAAGCGGCTCAAAGCACTGCTGATGATACACGGAGTGTTCTATTTCAGCTGCACGTTTATGCCTATGACGGGAATGTTCGCAAATATGTCCTCCGGCGGCAGCGGTATCGGCGGAAGGCTCGCTCTTGTTGTGTGGTGTGTTTATTTTCTTCCCATCGGAATACTATCGTATCATCATTTTAGAAAAAGATGACATGAGGCGACGGAATGGTAAAAATTTTACAAAGAACCGGGAGAAGAACACTTTTATAAAAACAGAGTAAAACTATTAGGATATGCATTATGAATGAAAAAAACATAGAGCACTATTTCACAGCGGTAAGAATAGCACTTACCCTGATAATAGTGGTAAATACCGTTATATCATGTTCGCTTCTGACAGGAGCATCCGTAAGGGTGCTCCTGCTGTTGGCGTTATTTACAGGCAGTATTTCTCTGAAGGAAATAGTTAAAAAGCGGGCAAAAAAATGGTTTCTTCTCGCTTCGGTGATAATAGTATGCGTTATTTTAGCGATTTGCGGAACAAAAACAATTATGCTCGGTGTATTGACTGCACTTGAGATCATTTCATTTATAAGGCCGTCGGTTTTATGGTATTTTACACCATTGGTCATGTCACTTGTAAACAAGGACAGTGATCCTTCGGCTCATCTGACGATAACATTGCTTCTTAGCATTATTTATATACAGCATGATCATATAGTTGAATATTATCATAAGAGAACAAAAGAAGACGACGCAAATGAACAAATGCTAAAGCATGACATAGGCAGAAAAGAAACAGAAATGAAGGCCGAACTTCAGCGAAGTCTGTTGACAGCGGAAAATCAGGTCCTTGAAGAACGTGCTCTGTTATCTCAGACTCTTCATGATAAACTGGGTCATAACATCAACGGTTCGGTTTATCAGCTTGAAGCGGTGAAACTGCTCATGGAAAAAGACCCCGAAAAATCTAAAACTATGATACAGGCGGTCATTGATCAGCTAAGGACAGGAATGGATGAAATCCGTGCTATCCTGCGAAATAAACGCCCGGAGAAACATCGTCTTGCTGCAGCTCAGCTTGAGAATCTTTGTGAAGACTGCAGAACTAAGGGAATCGATGCAAAGCTGGAAAAAGAAGGAGAGATGTCCCTGGTGCCCGAAAAGTATCTTGAGATCATTCTCGACAATTGTTTTGAAGCTGTATCAAATTCGCTGAAATATTCGGGATGCAGTAAAATATTGATAAAGATATGTGTTATGAATAAATTCGTAAGATGCAGTATTTCGGATAACGGAAACGGCTGTACAAATGTAACAGACGGAATGGGGATCTCGGGAATGCGGCGAAGAGTACGTCAGGTAAACGGCATACTTGAGATCAATCCCGAAATGGGATTTATGGTCAATATGATCTTGCCGCTCAGCAGTTCAGAGGAGGGTCAGAATGGAAAAAATCAAGATAATAATAGCCGATGACAGCGATTTTGTAAGAGACGGCATGAAGATAATCCTTGATCTTGATGAGGATTTTGAAGTGATAGGCTGTGCATCAAATGGCAAGGAAGCCTGTGAACTTGCCGAAAAAGATCCGCCTGACATATTTCTTATGGATATTCAGATGCCGGTCATGGATGGGATCGAGGCTACGAAATATATAGTTGATCACTCTCTTGGCAAAGTGCTTATCCTCACCACATTCGATGAGGATGAACTGGTGCAGTCAGCGCTTAAAAACGGTGCAAAAGGTTATCTTATAAAAAATCATACTCCCGAACACCTGAAACAGATGATAAGATCTGTTTACTACGGTACGGGAGTAATGGAAGAAAGCATATTGGAAAATCTGACAAAGAGCAGCAA
>CADBTD010000091.1 GCA_902797535.1 uncultured Ruminococcus sp.
AAACCGTCTATAACTACCATAGATGTTGATGCAAACAAAATGGCTTCTGCTGCTGTTGATATGCTTATACGCAGGATCGGCGAGCCTACAGGTCCGGCCATGACAATGACGATCGACGGAACACTTATTGAAAAAGGATCATCAAAAAAGATATAATGCGTCAGATATTTCAAGAGGCGTAAAAAAGACCTGCGTTGTCTTTTTTGCGCCTCTTTTATATACATTCTCGGTTTTTGATATTTTCTTTATACGGTACGACTTACTCCTTTTGTTCCCGCGGCGGAAGGTAAATATCACAGTAGCTGATGCTCTTGCTGCCTTCAGTCACACATCCCACGATATGCTCTGTCACCCTCCGCTATATCACACATTTCCGTAATTAAATGAAACCTGAAAGATCGTATCGCTATACTTTAAGGTCACTGCCTTCATAGGTCTTCTGAACGAGCCTTACAAAGTCCAGCACGAATTTCCTGCTTTCCGATCTGTGCGTGTAGATGGCGCAGGGCATTTTCTCCTCGCAGTCAAAGGGTATCCATACAAACTCGCCCGTGTGATCGTTCAGAAAGCCCGGCGACAGACATATTCCACGCTCCGAAGCCACATTCGTCAGCGTAGTGTTGTGGTCGGGACTGTTGAAATAGCTTATGTTTCCCCCTGCGATGAGCCTCTGCTGAACAGCTTTCAGCTCGGGCGGTGAGGTATTGCCCACCATAAGTGTCCGCCCCGAGAGGTCGCTTTCACGGATAAGCTCCCTGCGTGAGAGCATATCGTTTTTCTTGCAGATCAGGTAAATGCCGCTGTCGAACAGGTGATGCTTTTTCACATCGTGTATACGCTTCATATTGTGCTCGAGCGAGAATGTCACATCCATTTCCCCCGAGAAAAAACGCTCCAGATATCCCGAATAAATAAAATACGGCGTGACGGAAATGTCGGGATAGACCTTTGCAAACTCCATGATGATCTGCGGCAGATGATACAGCGCCGACCTCACGGGCATACAGATATTGATGTTTCCCTTGTACTTTGAGCTGAAATTCTGCCCGTTCTCTATCGCCTTGTTAAGCTCGGTCAGCACGTTTCTGATCGTCACGATGAACTGCTCGCCTGCGGGAGTGAGCGATGCGCCCTTGCCCGAACGAGCAAATATCTCAAAGCCTATCTCTTCCTCCAAAAGCCGTATCTGATAGGTCAGCGTGGGCTGGGAGATAAACAGGTTTTCAGCCGCACGGTTGAAATTCTTGGTGCGTGCAAGCTCGGCAGCATAGGTCATTTGCTTTGTGGTCATGTCATCACCTCAATAAAGATCTTCTATCGGTAATCTTCGGAACTTATCGGATATCTTCATTATAGCATAGTTTCTCCATGTTGTAAAGCATCACCGCCTCGCCCCCGATTGACATTTCCCCCGTAAAGTGGTATAATATCATATGGTTAGCACACGATAACTAATGACCGATCGGATATGTAAGGGGAGAACTTGAACAATGGAAAAGAAATGTACCCGATATAAAACGCTGAGTAATGATTTTTTCATGCTCCGTACACAATATTATTGACAAAAATCACCGTATACTGTATAATATATGTATACAGAATGCCGATGCTTTACTGCGTCACATACCGCAGGGCGTATTGAGAGGTGTAGCGGATATGAAGAAAAAGATAGCGATATTTACAACAGGTTGGTGCGCTGAGATACTCACTCAGTTCGTCAAGGGCATCTCTGCGGCGCTCAGCAGTGATAAGACCGATATCTTTTTGTTTCTCTGCTATCCCACATTTGTAGATACCGAACCTATACGTCAGGGCGAGATGAATATTTTCAATCTGCCCGATATGCACGATTTTGACGGCGCAGTCATATTCGGCAGCGGCCTTGATTTCAAAGACAGGGTAGACCGCATAATCGAACGCTGTGACGAGGCAGGCATCCCCGTTATAATGCAGGGCGCACGCAGAGACGGCGTCAGCTATGTCGGCTCCGATAATTATCAGGCTACCAAGGATATGTGCGCTCACCTCAGAAATGCTCACAGTGTAAAGAATATCATATTCTTTGCGGGCTCAAAAGACTCTCACGACTCAGAATTGCGGCTCAGGGCAGTCAGGGATCATCTTAAAGAGATCGGCTGTGAAGACGACCTTAAAGAAGTGTATTACACTAACTGGGAAAACGCCGCAGCTACAAGGCGTGTTACTGAGCTTTGTACCTCAGGCGAGGAACTGCCCGATGCGATCATCTGCGCAAATGACGGCCTTGCTATGGAAAGCTGCATCACGTTCAACAAATACGGCTATGATGTGCCCGGCGACATACTTGTCACAGGCTTCGATCATACAGACGACAGTCAGGTATTTTATCCTTCCATCGCTTCCGTTGATCAGTGCTTCGTTGAAATGGGTGCTGCGGCTGTAAAGCTGTGGAAAGAACTGATGTCGGGTGCTGAAAAGGGCTGCAGCAAGATCATCGGATGCAAGTTCATGCCCGCAGACAGCTGCGGATGCAGCGAATGCAGCAACAGCGACGGCCTGAGAAGACAGAAGGGCAGAGAAGCATTCTCAAAGCGTGCCCTGAACACCTACTTTAACCGCAGGCTCGATATAATCGACAACACTATCCTTTCCTGCCACACCTTTCAGGACTTCAAAAAGGACCTGAATGCCCTGATGACGCTGGATCACACATATGAGGGCGAATCCTTCCATATACTCCTTGAGCCGAATTTCGGGCTGTCTATCTATGACCCCGCAATAAAGCTCAATACCGACAGATACAGCAGAAAAATGGAGGTCATCTACTCCACAGGGGACGGGAAGAGTTTCAGTGATGATACTATCAGTTCCCGCGACCTTATCCCGGGCTATAACTGCGAAGGTCCGAATCATCTGTATGTGTTCCTGCCTCTTCATGAGACCGATCAGGCTTACGGTTATCTGATATTCAGAGACTGCATCGACAATATAGAGACAAGATATCTCCACACCTATCAGAACCGCATGGGTCTTGTTCTTGACAAGTTCCGCCATGCCCTCACCCTTGACCTTATAAACAAGCGCCTGCTTGATCTTATGAGGCGTGATCCTCTGACAAATGTCAACAACCGCATGGCATTCGAGGACAAGCAAAAACACCTTCAGGCCGAGATAAATTCAGGCTCGGAAGAGGGCTTTGCCATTGCCATGTTCGACGTGAACAACCTCAAGCTGATAAATGATTCTCAGGGTCACGACGCAGGCGACATCTATCTTCTGAAGGCCTGTCAGCTTATTTGCAGCGTTTTCAAGCACAGTCCCGTCTACAGGATCGGCGGAGATGAATTTATAGCGGTACTCAGCGGCGAAGATTTTGAGAACCGTGAGTTCCTCAGAAAGTCCTTCAACTGCCTGCTGAGTCCTTATTCCGACGCTGTGCCTCTGCCGCCCGAATATGTGTCCATCGCTTTCGGCATCGCAGTTTTTGAACCCGGGACAGATTTTTCTGTTTCCGACGTGGTGAAGCGTGCTGACGATGATATGTACAGGGACAAGGCGGCTAAAAAGGCAAAGGCGGCAAGCAGATGACTGAACGGTTCACTGTAACTTCTATTGGGTTCGGCTGCACCTGAAATGGCAGGCAAAATATATGACATAAATCAATATACAATATATACATTTTTCAAAAAATATACCCCAAAATTCAAAAAAACAGGGTCAAAAAGTGAAAAAACACGCCCTGAAATTCAGAATGTTCCACGTGGAACAAGTTTCTGTTTTATGAACACATATTTTTATAAATGCTAATATATTATTAAGACCCGTGA
>CADBTD010000092.1 GCA_902797535.1 uncultured Ruminococcus sp.
ACCGAGATAGCTCTGATAATAGGCAGTGAGGGCGGCTTTTCTGACAGTGAAGCCGAAAAAATGAAAGAGCTCGGACTGGTGCCCGTTACTCTCGGGAGCAGGATACTCAGGTGTGAGACCGCACCCCTTGCGGCGGCGAGCATAATCATGAATCTTACAGGAAATATGTAAGTAAATGCTAATCGGAAAGTGTTGAAATATTGTTGAAAAATAAGCTTAATATTGGGTTAATATGCTGTTTATAATTGTTTAGGATTGTATAGGTTGCACAAAAAAAATTTTTTGGAAATTATTTTTTTGAAAAATGCTTGATTTACAAATAAAAATGTGGTATACTATATTCCAGTAGAAAGAGACCCGAAAAAATGAAAGTTCGGGCAGAAAAAAATGAGTATAAGTAAGGAGCTGTTTAAAATGAGTGGATTTTTTAAGTTTGCTGCTGCAGCAGGTATCGCTGCTATAGGTGTTGCCGCTGCTGTTGCATATAAAAAGCGCAAGGAGCTTGAAGATTACGATTATGAAGAGTTAGACGATGACTTCGATGACTGCTTCACTGATGAAGTTCCCGAGGCTGTAGAAGATGCTGCTGATGCTGTTGCAGATAAGGCAGAAGATGTCAAGGACGCCGTTGAAGATGCTGTAGACGATGCTAAGGATACTGCAGAAGACGTTGTTGACGACATCAAGGAAAAGGCTGACAAGATCGTAGAGAATCTTAGCGAGACCTTTGATGACTAATTAACGCATTCCCGAAATTTTTTCTTTTTCATACTTTCCTTTTTGAGAGACCGCTTATATATTAGGCGGTTTTTCATTTTTTTGTTTTTAGGTCACGTCACGCATGAACATGGTTCATGCTTACTGTGTGCGGATACCCGACTTTTGAGCCGCGTTCTTTCCAAAGTGATGACCACAGCCGAGGCACTCGCGTGCTATAACTGAGATAAAAGTACCGTAGCCGTAGGTAGTATTCAAATATTACGGTTTTGCGTGTGCGCAAAATCGCAGTTTTTCAAACTGCGAAGTAATATTTGTTGAAACAAAGCCGTGTGAGGCTTTGTTTCCGTGCTCGCGTACTATAACTGTGATGAAAGTTCTGTATCCGCAGGTAGTATTCAAATATTACGTTTTCACGAAGTGAAATCGCAAGTGTTCAGCTTGCGAAGTAATATTTGTTGAAACAAAGCCGTGTGCGGCTTTGTTTCCGTGCTCAGCGTGTCGGATCGTGAACTCTGAAGTGCAGCCGAAAGTATTGCAAAAAATCAATAATAGTTTTAGGAAAGGGTTTCTCTGAGAAAACAAGAAAGGAACATCAAATGGCAAAATTACCCGAGAACATAAAAGCGGCGGTATTTGATCTTGACGGCACGCTTATAATATCCTCTCATGTATGGGGGGACATAGACAGAAAATTCCTGTCTAAGAGGGGACTTGAAGTACCCGGGGATTATTTCAAGAAGATATCATGCATGAATTTTTACGAAGGTGCGGAGTACACCATAAAGCGTTTCGGGCTGAATGAAAAAGCCGAAGACATCATTGATGAGTGGTTTTCAATGGCTATATACGAGTACGAGCACAACATAAAAATGAAAGCGAATGCTGCTGATTATCTTAAATATCTGAAAAGCAGGGGAATAAAGCTGGTACTGGCTACTGCGTCAAGTCCTTTGCTGTATGTACCTGTACTGAAAAACAATGGTGTATACGAACTTTTTGATGCATTTGCGTCTACAGAGGAGGTCTGCCGCAGCAAGGAACACCCCGACGTATATCTTTATGCCGCGGGAAAGGCAGGCACAGGAGTGCGTGACTGTGCTGTATTTGAAGATGTTATAGAGGGTGTGACGAGTTCAAAGAGAGCAGGTTTTTTCACCTGTGCGTGTCTTGACAGTTATTATTCAATGGATCATGACAGGATGAAGGAAGCTGCCGACATATATTTCACCGATTATTCCGAGCTTTTCTGACAGGGAGTCCAGGTGAAATTTTTGTGAATATACTTTACAAACGGCATTCTTTAGGTTATAATGGATATATATTTACCTCTTTACGAGGGTAATGAAAGGACGGCGCAGGTCTTATGATCGGTATAAGCAATCATCTTGGTACTATAAAGATCTCAAAGAGGTATCTGCTTAAGCTTGTGACGAGTCTTACCGAAAGCTGTTTCGGTGTGGCCGGGCTGAATGATGTTGAGATATCTGAGGACAGCGGTGCGGTGGACGTAAAGCTGTCGATAAAGATAACTGACAACGTTAATCTTCCTGCAATAGCGCACGCCGTTTCACACAAGGTATCTTATGTACTTACCAACCAGACAGGTGTAAATGTGCGCTCTGTAGTGATACGCACAGACGACATCATGAGCTGGGATATATGAAATTAGCCGGGAGGAAGTCTGACTGTGAACTCAGGTATTAACGGAAAGACGTTCAGAGACGCTCTTATCAGTGCGGCGAACGTTCTTTCAAACAAGAAAAAGTCTGTTGACGAACTCAATGTATTCCCTGTGCCTGACGGTGATACGGGAACGAATATGTCCATGACGATAAACAATGCGGCGCTTTCGCTCAAAAAACTGAGCGATGATGTTACCGTAGGCGAAGCCGCAAGTGAGACTGCGGCAGGTATGCTGAGAGGTGCAAGAGGCAATTCGGGCGTTATACTTTCGCTGATATTCCGTGGTTTTGCCAGCACTCTCAAGGATAAGAAGGAGCTTACCGCAGAGCTTATCGCAGACAGTCTCGAAACATCTGTAAAGGGTGCTTACAAGGCGGTAATGAAGCCTACAGAGGGCACTATACTTACTGTAGCGAGGGAATCTGCGGAAAAGGCAAGAGAAGCTGCACTTTCGTCGAATGACCCGCTGGTAGTATGGGATGAGGTATGCAAGCAGGCAAAGATATCTCTTGACAACACGCCGAATCTGCTGCCGCAGCTTGCAAAGGCAGGAGTAGTTGACGCAGGCGGAATGGGTCTTGTGATAGTATTCAACGAAATGAAGAGAATA
>CADBTD010000093.1 GCA_902797535.1 uncultured Ruminococcus sp.
AATCAAATATCACAAATAGGAAAGGCTCTGTCTGACAGTATTTGCCGGACAGAGCCTTAAAAAACGTGTTTTATATCATATGATATCTGTCAGTATCACTTCTCCGCTGCCCCTGACGGTATAATTGCCATATCCCGCAGGAATAAAGCAGCTGTCGCCCTTTTTAAGCTCGGTACCGTCAACATCAAAGCTGCCGTCAAGCACAAGAAGCGAATTGAAAGAAGTCTTGTCAGCATTAAGCTCAGCATGAGTACTTATATCCAGCTTATTAACGTTAAAGTATTCACATGAGGCAAGGAGCGTTTCAGAATAGCCGTTTTTCTCCTGTCTTTCACCCTGAGGCTTTGCAGGACGATCCGGCGGAAGAAGTTCGGTCACTTCACAGGCTTTTTCTATGTGAAGTTCACGTGGCTTGCCGTCCTTGCCGACTCTGCCGTGGTCATATACTCTATATGTGGTGTTTGAGTTCTGCTGTATCTCGGCGATAAGGATACCTTTGCCTATTGCATGAAGAGTGCCTGCCTTGATAAAGAAAACGTCACCCTTATGTACCGGAACATTATTAGTGACCTCAAGAAGAGTATTATCATTTATCCTGCGGGCAAATTCCTCACGGGATATCTCATTTCTGAAACCATATATAAGCTGTGCGCCCTCATCTGCATCGATAACGTACCACATTTCCGTCTTTCCGTATTCGCCTTCAACTCTGAGAGCATATTCATTATCAGGATGTACCTGAACAGAAAGATCATCCTTAGCATCTATCAGTTTTATCAGCACAGGAAAATATTCAAAACGGCTGCAGTTGCTGCCGAGAACATCTCTTCCCTGCTGCTTTATAAACTCATCAAGAGTCATACCTGCAAATTCACCGTTTGCTATAACACTTTTTCCGTCCTTATGACAGGAAAGCTCCCAGCTTTCAGCTACCTTGTCGGCATCGGATATCTTTCCGTACTCATCTCTCAGTCTTGTGCCGCCCCATATATAATCCTTGCACGGCGCAGTTAATTTCATTATATACATTTATGATACTCCTTCCGAATGTCAGGCAAACTCGTATTCTTGTGTATAAAGTATAGCACAATCAGATGCGGCCGTCAATAAACAAAACTGCGTTTTTAATTTTTATAGCGCAAGTTTGTAGGTGTACACAAGTGTTAACGATTACACCATCCGGATTTTTCAGCACATTTGAGGTATGTATTATGCAAACTGCTGTTATTGACGAAAACTGTCGGATGTGATATAATATATTCATATATATAAATATCACGGAGGAACATATGATATACGAAAAAAACAGTTATGTAGCAGGAAGTATGTGTGACGGAAAGCTGAAGCTCTCTGTGTTAGCGTCAGATGAACTCGTTGAAAATGCTGTCACAGAGCTGATGGGCGACTTAGGCATAGACGGCATAGTTGCCAAAGCAAAATATAATGCTATGTGGCTGATAGCAAAGAACAACATATGCTTTTTAAGGCGTCCCGACTGGCGTGAGAGATTCACTGTGAAAAGCTATATTTCGGGGCACTCTTCGGTAAAGCTGAGCATAGACACCCTTGCAGTATCAGAAAGCAATGAGATACTTCTGAAAGCAAGAACGGAAGTATGCGCCATTGACCTTGACAGCGGAACTCTGAAGAAAACTGCGTCTGTAGGTTTCACCGATGATATGGAGCATGAGCCGCTTGCTGACGGTCTTGAGCTTTCACGCTTTCCGAAAAAGGGACATGAACTTGCCGAAACAGTCATAGTGCGCTCAACAAGTCTTGACTACTGCTACCACACAAACAATGTCGAATATGTAAGATTTGTGCTAAACACATATGACGTCGAACACTTCAAGGAGCATGAGCTGAAACAGCTCGAGGTACACTATTCCGATCAGTCATATGAAAAACAGCAGCTTGACATAGAAAAGCTCACCGAAAACGGGAAGGATTATTTTTCCATACGAAGAGACGGAAAAGAGACCACATCATGTATGCTGATATGGGAATACAGATATGACACGACAAAAACAGCCGCAGAAAGATGCTCTGCGGCTGTTTTTCATAATATGATCCCTTTCAGACTCAGTATCCTATAGAGCCTGTGTACCTCGGAAATCCGTTCTCGGCTTTTGCTACTGCCTCTTCAAGTGTCATCCCGTAGAACTCACCTGCTGCAAAGTTTCTTCCCGACTTTTTATCGTTTACAAAAGCACCTACCACAACGCCGGGCAGCGAGCTCTCGGGAGCGTTCGGAGCATTGGGACCGCCAAGGTCTGTTCTGCACCAGCCAGGGTCTGTTATATTTATCATTATGTCAGTACCTTCGTATTTCGAGGCAAGATCCGTGGTCACCTTGTCAAGAGCCGCCTTGCTTGCCGAATATCCTGCCTGTTCAGGTTCAAGCCTTATACCGCTGGTGGTATTGACTATGCGGCCGAAACCGAGTTTTTCCATCTTCGGGAGAAAATGATATACTATCATCATGGGAGCGATGGTATTTATATTGAAGCTGGCAGTATAGTCCTCGGCAGGAGTCTTGAGATATTCTGTTCTGTATGCGACCTGGATACCTGCATTATTGAGAATAATATCAACATCTTTTCCCATAGAATCTATCTCATCGAGCATGGCACTCACCTGAGAAAGATCTGAAAACTCGGCACCTACAGCACAGGCATCAATACCGTAAGCCCTGACCTCCTCAAGTATCTTTGCACAATGTTCCTTAGTCCTTCCGTGAAGGATAAGGTCACAGCCGTTCTGTGCAAGCACCTTAGCCGCACCATAGCCTATCCCTCTTGCAGCTCCCGTAACGAGCGCTCTGTGTCCTCTAAGATCAAGCATAACGCAACCTCCTGTTAAATCAGTAAACTATTGACAGGTATCATTGTAGCATAAACTGAAACACCTTTCAAGCAAAACAGAAAAACAAAAGAGATTTTTACAACTTTTTTCTTGAATAATTATATTTTCACGCCTAAACTGATGATATAATTATCATGAGATCGTACCGCCATTATTTTATAAGGAGGATATCATGGATTTCATAAAAGGAATAACATTCGCACCATTTGCAAGCCGTGGTGC
>CADBTD010000094.1 GCA_902797535.1 uncultured Ruminococcus sp.
CCGTCATACTCCTTTCTTCAACAACTACAGACCTCAGTTCTATTTCAGAACTACTGACGTTACCGGCGTTATCACTCTTCCTGCTGATAAGGAAATGTGCATGCCTGGCGACAACGTTTCTATGGACGTTGAGCTCATCACTCCTATCGCTATCGAAGAAGGTCTCCGCTTCGCTATCCGTGAGGGCGGCAGAACCGTTGGTTCGGGCGTTGTTACCAAGATCAACGAGTAATTGATCTTATAAATGCTTACTAAAGAGCTTGTCTTCGGACAGGCTCTTTTTTTGTTCTCGGCCGGATATTAACTATAGTATTCTGATAAGATGCGGGAAACGCAAGGGCATCACAGAACAATAAACCTATATGCGGATATATCAACTTTTAATGCCCGGTGGCTTTACTTTTGGCAGAAGATATGTTATAATAGAGTGTACAGGTGTTTCACCTGATTTGACTCGGACAGGAAGTGAGCGCTATGGCTGCTGAAAAAAATGAATACCTTGTCGATGTTGCCGGTGAGCGCCATTACCAGAGTCAGACCAGGCCTTACAGAGAGGCTTTCACAAAATGGCGAAATCACGACAAAAACAAGTACGGCTACAGATTTGTGCACGACAGCCGTGAGCACACATACATTGACGGTGAAGGCTTTGCGGACAAGCAGTGCAAAACTGCCGAAACAAAAGCTTTACATTCATGCCTCCAGTTTTTAGGGCTGATAATGCTTATTTTCTTAGTGCTTGAGCAGCTTTCTTCGCTGATATTGATACTTATGTATGACAGAGGGCATATCACATGGAATTATTTTTCACAGCGTGCTCAGGATTACATGGTGCCGTCAGAACAGGTATTTCTGTACTGCGGACTGAAGCTGTTTTCAATAGCGACGATAATCACAATAAGCGATATGGTGCTCAAGCTGCCCCGTCAGGTAGTCATACCGCACGAAAGGCAGAAGCCTGCGTACCTGATCAGCGGAACCTCGCTGATACTGATACTCACGATAATACTTCGGATATTTGACTACGGAACATCGAACCTGTTTGCGGCAGTAAACATAGATTCGACATATTATTCGTACATCAGCACGGATAGCACTCAGTCGCAGATATTATTTTTCATATTCGAGCTGATACTGATACCTGCATTGACGGAGTTATTTTTCAGAGGTATGATATTGCAGTTATTCAGGCAGTTCGGAGATAATTTTGCGATCATCATATCATCGTTAGCGGCGGCCTGCTGTTATCACGAGATGTCGAAGATATTCTTCATATTCATACTTTCAATGGCGCTGGGTGTATTCACTGTGAAATCAGGAAGTGTATTCCCTGCCATTGCTGCAAAGGTACTTTCACTTAATCTTACATATCTGCTCAACTCATTCACGCTGTTAAAGAACAGGGCATCGGTGCGTATGACGGGAGCGTTGCTGAGCATTGTACTGCTGGCGCTTTTCACAATCATTCTGCTGATGCTGCACGGAAAACTGATACGTCCGTTCAAACTTGAGCATGACACAACTGAAATGGATATGCGGCAGAAAAGCCGTCAGCTGCTCAACTCATCGTGGTGTGTTATATGGCTGACTGCTGCGCTTCTGACTGCGATAGTATCACTGAGGTTCATATGAGCGAAAACGACGAGAGATATATGCGGCGCTGCATGGAGCTTGCGGAAAAGGCTGCTGAAGCAGGTGATGTACCTGTAGGTGCTGTAGTTACAGATAACGGCACAGGTGAGATAATTTCCGAGGGATACAACTGCCGTGAGAGTATGCTTTCGCCCCTTGCGCACGCTGAACTGATAGCCATAAAAGGGGCTTCGGAAAAGCTGGGCAGCTGGCATCTTGAGGGATGCACGCTGTATGTGACCCTTGAGCCGTGTGCAATGTGTGCGGGCGCTGTCGTAAACAGCAGGATATCCCGTGTAGTATGGGGCGCATCTGACCTGAGATTCGGGGCCTGCGGTTCAAAGCTCGACCTGTTTGCGGCGGGACTGAATCACACGCCCGAAACGGAAGGCGGCATACTGAAAGAAGAATGTACGGCTCAGCTGAAAGGATTTTTCAAGCAGCTCCGTGAACGGGGCAAACGCTATAAACAAACGGAGGACAGTCAGAAATGACAGAATACTGGGACCTTTACGATGAGGACCGCAGGCCGCTCGGGAGAACGGTAAGGCGGGGCAAAATGAACGGCATGAACGGCGAATACCACATCGTCGTAATGATAGCCACCATGAATTCTCACGGGCAGCTTTTATGCACGCTGCGTTCGCCTGAAAAGCCCACATATCCCAACGTATGGGAGCTTACGGCGGGTTCGGTGATAGCAGGTGAGGACAGCCGCACAGCCGCTTTAAGGGAGCTTCGTGAGGAAACAGGCATCGTCATTCCCGACAGCGAACTGAAATTCATAATGACAGTAAAGGAATCCACGGCGTTTATAGACTGCTATATCGTACACTGTGACACACCTGCCGAGGAGCTGACTCTTCAGGAGGGTGAAACGGCTGACGCGAAGTTTGTTTCAAGGCACGAATTTGAGAACATGATAAGCCGCAAGCGTGTGGCTTTTCCCGTTGCAAGGAGATATCATCAGCTTTATGACTATCTCATGCAGGAGGGATTTCTGTAAGCAAAAAAGCACCTCCGTCAAAAGACAGATGCCCATATAGAAATTTTGCCCCGAAGCATTTTCAAATGCTTCGGGGCATCGTGCATATTGATGCTGCTAAGTGAAAGCAGGATTTGTTATACATCATCTGTTCTCTTCGTACAATTCTCCGGGGATCGGTTCCGCAGAGATACAAAGGTCGCGGTCTGCTTTCTCCCATATCCTTCTGCAAGTATCCGTCATTTTTCTGCAATCACAAACATACACTAACGCGTTTCCGAGCTTGGAATATGTCACAGCGCCAGTATATTCAAACGCTTCTTTATAGTTGGGATAATACTCTGAAACGCATCTATCTGATGCTGCTGTGAAATGCGTATGGAACGGAGGAGATTTCAGGATCTTTCCATCGTAGTCCGTGATCGTGATCTCAAAAGGAGTTGGATTCAGTCTATCCGGGATCATGAGCCGCTCATCTACTGAATGGAGATATGTATTACGTTCATGTCCTACACCAACGAGGAGAACTTTTCCGTTTACTTCGTAAAGCCTGCTGATACAACTTCCCAGCGGCGCAGGAGATGCACATTTTTC
>CADBTD010000095.1 GCA_902797535.1 uncultured Ruminococcus sp.
AGCAGGTCAGCGATGTCGAGTACAAGACGCTCAGACTTTTCCCAGCCGAGACAGGGGTCTGTGATGGATCTTCCGTAAACGCCGTCGCCTATGCGCTGTGCGCCGTCCTCTATGTAGCTTTCTATCATAAGTCCCTTGACCATACCGTCTATCTCCGAGGAATGACGGCAGCTGTGCAGAACTTCCTTTGCTATGCGTATCTGCTGTTCATACTGCTTGCCCGAGTTTGCATGGTTGCAGTCAACTATCACAGCGGGATTTGCGAGGTCGCGCTTTGAATACATCTCGTATACCGTGATGAGGTCCTCGTAGTGATAGTTGGGGAGCGATACGCCCTGCTTGTTCACATATCCTCTGAGTATCGCATGGGAAAGTTCGTTTCCGAAGGTGCGGCACTCCCAGCCTCTGTAAAGGAATGTGTGGCTCGACTGTGCTGCAACTATCGAGTTGAACATTACACTGAAATCGCCCGAGGTGGGGTTCTTCATGCCTACAGGTATGGATATACCGCTTGCGGTAAGGCGGTGCTGCTGATTTTCTACCGAGCGTGCGCCTATGGCAACGTATGAGAGCAGGTCGTTTAAGTAGCGGTGGTTTTCGGGATAAAGCATCTCATCGGCACAGGTAAGCCCTGTTTCCTTGATAGCGCGGTGATGAAGCTCACGCACTGCGATTATTCCTGCCAGCATATCCTCCTGCTTTTCGGGGTCGGGCTGATGCACAAGACCCTTGTAGCCTGCACCTGTGGTGCGGGGCTTGTTGGTGTAGATACGGGGGATTATGATGATCTTGTCCTTTACCTTTTCCTGAAGCCCTGCAAGACGGTTCGTGTAGTCAAGCACTGCGTCCTCACGGTCGGCAGAACAAGGTCCTATTATCAGCAGGAACTTGTCCGACTCACCCTTGAATACAGCGGCTATCTCGCTGTCACGCTTTTCCTTGATAGCCTTGATGTCCTCGGACAGCGGGAACTGCTCCTTTATCTCCTTCGGGATGGGCAGCTTTCTGATGAATTCCATGTTTTTCATTTTTCATACTTCCTTACATTGTAACTATATGTGGACCCCTTTTTGCGGGGGAACATTCACTTTTCGGTAGGTGCATACCTTATGCGCAGCTCGGGCAGCTTTTCTATTGTTGTGTAGCTGTTGATGCTGCCGTCCTCCGCACTCAGGTCATTCTCGCCGCTTGCGGGGGGCGCAAATATACGCAGCGTCAGGTCGGCAGCTGCGGAAAGCGGCTTCTCAAAGAATGCGCTCATCATGTCTATGCATCTTGCTTTGGGGCTCTTGTAGAACCACCTGCCGTTCAACTCCAGCATAAGATTCAGGTCGCTGTCGAATACCGCCTCGCAGAAATGAGGGTTCCCCTCAAAATGCAGGGGTATCTCGATACCCTCGGCGTCCTCAGAGCCTCCCCACCTCAGTACTGCGGGCAGCGTTATCTCTTCGCCTCTTGTCATGGCAGGTGTCATCAGGTCTGAATGTATAAGCTCACGGTATGTCTTCATTACAGGCTGTTCTATGCCCACAGCCGGGTCATTGGGGTCTTCGGTCTCAAGACCGAGCCTGCCCCTGTCACGGAACTGATAAAATGTAGATCCCGAAAACCACTCGTCGGGGTCATTCTTCAGTATGTCAAAGAACTCACGCACCATGTCCGCCTGCTCATAGGGACCCGTCACATCGCCGTCAGCATTGAATTCGCTCATCACCATGGGCTTTTCTTTGCCGCCGCATATCTCTTTATAGCGCAGATAACTCTTCTTGGTAAGGTCATACACATCAGCGGCCTTGTAGCGTGCATGGGTCTTTCCGCCCGTTTCGGCCACATCATACGGCCACCCCCAGTGAAGCGCCATGTACTTGTCAACGCTCCATATGTCGGTAAGGCGCACCGCCTCGGCAAATTCCTTTTCCATGACTATCTCTTCTGCATCGGGGGACTCTATGCCGCCTATGCAGAGCACTGTGGAAACGTTCGGAGCATACTCTTTTATTATTTTGTGGAACCTGCAGTAGAAGTCCGCTATCTGCTGATAGCTCGCACGCTTTGTAAAGTTGAACCAGTCACCCGTCGCCTCGTGATTTATGCGGAGCATCATCCTTCCGAAAGGCCTCAGATCCTTCGCTATGGCTATAAGATGTTCGTCTGAAACATTCGGGTCAACGGTCATTGTGAGTATAACGTCCTGACCGTGACGGCGTATGTCACGCATAAAGGTGAACGGTTCGCCCTCGGTACTGCCGCCGAGTCCGCCGAGATACGGGAAGTAGTCGTCATAGGGGTAGTCCCACGCAAACGATACCTCACGATCCTTGCAGGCCTCGGATATCCTTGCAGGCCACTCCTTGTCAAGAGGATAGTAGCAGTACATAAGACTTATGGCACGGTGAGGCCTTCCCAGCTTGTGCAGGATATAGTCCTGTCCCACATATTCGCCTCTCTCCGACCCGTCACCCAGGTCAGCGGCACAGCGTGCCTTTCCCATGTGTATTTTATATGCTGTCAGTTTTTCCATATTTTCTCCCATTATTGCGTATATGTATCAGACCTTTACGTTCTGGCCTGCTATCATTTCGGTGTCGCAGTATCTGCATTTGCATATCCTGCCCTCCTGTATGCGGTTCTGAGCGCCGCAGTTGGGACAGTTAACTTCATAGAACTGCTTCTGCTGCACCATCCTGTGCTCGGCAAGTATGGTGACTATGTTATCGCCTTCGTTATATGCAAGGTTCTTCATGAACTTATTGTCGATAAGTTTAGGCAGCCTGCGGTTAAGATCCTTTATGTTCAGCTTTGTCTGTATGCTGTCTACAGTAAGCTCGCTTTCGGGCGACGCATAGAAATACTTTGCAAGACGCTTTGCCAGCGCACGGTTAAGTATGCGCCTCACGGCAAAGTATATGACAGCGGCATTTATTGCAATGATAATGAGCAGCATAACAAGATCTGCCCCTTTGTCTATTATCACCGATATGCTCGCAACTATGAGCAATCCGAAAAAGCCTATAAGGATATAGTCTATCTTGTTTCCCATTTTAGTTTTTATGCCGAGATAATTTTCCATATACAGTACCTCCGCTATTTGCTATAGTATATCTGTTCGTTTACTATGTCAAACTGCTTTGCCAGCCTGCGGAAGACCTCGTTGCTGTCTTCCGTTTCGGGTACCTGGTCTGTCATGATTATAAGAACATACGGTGATTCCGCAAAGCATATCGCACAGTCATGATAACAGTTCTGATCCCAGTCCGAGCCGTATTTGTGTGATACATTGTATTTCTTTTTGAGGGCGGCGGTTATCTGGTCTTCCATGTCCGTCTTCTGCATCAGCCGTATCAGCCACGCACCTCTTTTTGAATTTGCACCGTATTTGTAAATGTCCTGATACTGCTTTGCCAGGTCACGGGCAGTGCAGTAGGTGAATATATATCCATACCCGAGCCAGTAATTTGCGCCCACTTTGCTGTTCAGCTCGTTCAGACAGCTGAATCCGTAGGTGTTTATCAGGTTGTAGTACGCCGAATTGTCAGATTCCGTTATAGCCAGCTTTATCAGCTCACGGGCAGTAAATGTGCTTCCGTATCCCGCTGATGCCACAGTGCCGCCGTCATTTTCCCATATCACGTTTATCTTTACGTTCTTGTTCAGGTCGATGCCGCTGTCAAGCAGGCTTTTGCAGTACGGCGCCTTTATCGTAGAACAGCATCCGTAGCTCCTGTAGTCGTTGAAACTGCACTCAGCTCCCGTATCCATGTTCTTGTACACAAAGCTGATATCATAGCCGTAGTCGCCGCATATCTTGTCTATCTCCTTGAATGCTTTTTCCAGCTTCTTGTTTGAATAGACCTTTTTCGGGAATTTCGCCGTGTTGAATCTGTACCCGTCAAGCACACCTTTTTTCAGCTTTTCGGGATCAGGCTTCTTTGTGGTGGTAACAGCTTCGGTTGTTGTGGTCTCGGGTGCCGCAGTTGTGACAACCGAAGTCTCACTGACCGAAGAACTTTCCTCTTCAGACAATGTCAGGTCTGCATCAACCGTAGCAACAGCCTTTTCGGGCTGTTCTTTCTTGTCGAATGAGCTCTTGCTGTCTGCCCCGCAGGAACTTAGCATCACTGCGGCAAGAAGCAAAGCTGTCAGGGATCTTTTAGACATAAAAACGACCTCATTCTATGGGTTTGATGATGATATGCCGTTTTCTTTTGTTCTGAAAAAAAGCCTCTTATTTATGTTCGGCTGTACAGTTTTTATTCTATCATAAATGACTATAAAAGTCAAGCATCATGGCGATTTTAAGGCGGAAGATCATAACTGCGGTAAAATATCACGGCTCAATGTGACGGCAGTAAGTCAAAATCACGAAAATCAAAAGTTTTTTTCTGATATGGGTTGCACTTTTGGGAGTTTTATGGTACAATAAAAATAATGCAAGTTTTTTAAAGGGGGGTATGCCCATGTTTGAGACCTTCGGCAGTTTCAATGAGCTGGTAGATGCCATATGGGGCGTTTTTGTTTCGATAGGTCCCAATGATATAATCGATATAGCCATATTGTCATATATTCTTTATCATGCCTTCAAACTCGTGCGTGAAACAAGGGCGCTCCAGCTTATACAGGGTATACTCATACTTGTGGTGTTCTACCTGCTGGCAATGGTGTTCAAACTCCACTCAATACGCTACCTGCTGAAAAACCTCTTCCAGTGGGGAGTTATCGCACTCGTCATACTCTTCCAGCCCGAGCTCAGACGTATCATAGAAAAACTCGGACGCTCCAAGATAACCGACCTTAGCTTTATCCCGTCATCAGACAGCGGCGAGGCTGAGGATACCTGGGCAGGCGCTATAACTGCTATATGCGATGCGGCACAGAATCTGTCGGCTACCTGCACGGGCGCGCTCATCATCTGCGAACGCAAGACCAGGCTGGGTGAACAGATAGATACAGGCACGATACTCAACTGTACGCCCAGTGCGGCAGTCTTCGGCAATATATTCTACCCAAATACGCCGCTGCATGACGGCGCTGTAATAATGCGTGACGGCAAGATACTTGCGGCAGGGTGCTTTCTTCCAAAACCGCAGAAGGAAGAGCTCATCGCAAAACAGCTGGGCTCACGCCACAGGGCGGCAATAGGAATGAGCGAAAACAGCGACGCAGTCGTAATAGTAGTAAGTGAGGAAACGGGAACTATCTCCGTTGCTGAAAACGGTGAGCTTACCCGTGGATTTTCAAAGGAAAGCCTTGCAAAGCTTTTGAGAAGCAGACTGATAACCGATGAACAAAGCGATAAGAATAACACGGGCAGTCTGGTCGGAAGGGTGATCTCGGGATGGAAAAAACAATAAAGAATAAAAAGTCCCGTGAGGCAAGCGCGGGAGCATTGTCAGACTTCGCTCTGAAAATGCTCGCTATAGTTATCGCAGTGATAATATGGTTCGCACTGTCGATAACCAAATTCCCTACCTATACCAAGACCGTTATGAAAGTTCCCGTTGATTTCTCCATGACGGGCACTTCAGCTGAGGCTAAGGGCCTGAGCGCCATGAATTATGAGGATATGACAGTCGATGTCGAGATAGAGGGCATGAACTATGAGATAGGTACCTATACCGCAAATGACCTCGTGGCAACAGTCAATACCGACGACGTTATCAAGGCAGATACCTATAAGCTGGCTATAGACGTAAGAAGCGCACACTCAAACGACCAGTGCAAGATCCTTTCGGTCAAGCCCGAGACAGTTGAGATAAAGTTTGAACACAGAGATACCGTTACCAGATATATCACTATCTCCTCGCCAAACGTCAGCGCAGAAGAGGGATATACCCTGAAGGAATACTCCGTTCAGCCAAAGACTATTGAGATAAGCGGCTCAGAAGATGCCCTTGATATGGTATCCAAAGTCGAGGTGGTCTACTCCGACAGCCTCAAACTCTCCGAGGATAAGACCGTTACTTCAAACAAGCTCCTCCTGTATGATGAGGATAATAACCTTCTCAACAGCGCAGATTACGAGATAGAAGATACCGTGTTCAATATAACCTACTCCATCTATAAGAAGGTGACCGGCAATCTTTCTCCTCAGTTCACCGATGTGCCCCCGGGCTTTGATATCGACTCGCTGCCAATAGAGCTGTCGCAGGATTCTATCCAGCTTATCACTCCTCAGCCCGACGCAGCCGCCGAAGAAGATATGAAGCTCGACTCTGTTTCCCTCTACGATATCTCTCAGGGTAAGACCTTCAAGACCAGGATAGATAAACTTCTCTCGGTAGGTGAGATAAACCAGAGCGGCACCGATTATATCGAGATGAGCTTTGACCTTGATGATTACGAAGTGAAAGAATTTACTATCCCCGCAAAGAACGTTCAGTTCATAAACGCTCCCATGAACAGGTCTGCGGTGCTCGATACCGAACAGATAACAGGAGTGAAACTGATAGGCCCCAAGGATATCATAAGCAAGATAAAGCTGAAAAACATTAAAGCTGTGATAGACCTGAGCGACATTTCTGCGGCAGGTTCCGTATCTCATCAGGTGGTCATCTACTGCCCCGATCATAATATGGTATGGAATATCGGTACACATGAGGCTATGATAACCGTGAATGAAAACAATATTTCCGAGTTCACACGCCCCGACAGCTCGGCTCAGTCCATTGACGGCGCTATCCAGTTCACCACTTCCGCCGCCGATTAACAGTATGATATCAAAACGGTCTGCCGTGTTCTGCGGCAGACCGTTTTTTCGTCTGTGTGTTATTTCTTATTTCTTATATCGTCAGTCACGGGGCGCATATGACGCCATTATGCTCAGTGCTGTGCGTATGCCGTCAACTGCGGCGGACATTATGCCGCCTGCATACCCGGCACCTTCGCCGCAGGGGTAAAGATTGTCTGCCGCTTCTGTATATCCCAGGTCATTTCTCGGCAGCTTAATGGGCGATGATGTCCTTGTTTCGGGTGCGGTCAGCACAGCTCCCATGTCGCCGTAACAGGCCAGCTTCTTTGAAAATGCCGCCAGTCCCTCTGCAAGCGTGTCCGTCACAAAGGCGGGGAACAGCTTTCTCAGCTCGTATTCGTGTACACCGCAGGCATATGTCGGTTCGACAGATGCGCCTTTCAGCGTCGGCTGCCCCGAAAGGAACCCCCCGACGGTAGCTGCAGGCGCTTCATAGCTGCCTGTTGCCGAGTAAGCCGCACGCTCTATGCGTTTCGCAAAGTCAAACCCGTCAAAGGGTGAGTGTCCGAAATCCTCGGGGGTCACCGAGACTACCACTGCTGCATTGCTGTTTCTGCCGTCACGGGCAAAAACGCTCATGCCGTTCGTCACAGTGCCGCCCTTTTCGCTTGCGGCAGGTACTACCGTGCCCCCGGGACACATACAGAATGTGTAAACTCCTCTTCCCGATGCCGTGTGATGCGAAAGCTGATACTCTCCCACAGGCAGCATAGGGTCGCCTGCCAGCTCTCCGTACAGGGAACGGTCCACCGCTTCACGGGTGTGCTCTATCCTCGCTCCCACAGAAAAAGGCTTTGCTTCAAGGGTCACGCCGCTTTTGCTGAGCAGCCTGAAAGTGTCACCTGCCGAATGTCCGCAGGCTATGACCGCCGCCGCACATTCTTCCTCACCCCGTGAAGATACCACCGACTTTACACGGCCGTCACTGATATTCAGCGCTGTAAGCGGCGTTTCAAAGGCTATCTCTCCCCCGAGACGTATCACTTCCTTACGGATGTTCTTTACCACTGTGCGGAGTACGTCTGTGCCTATGTGGGGCTTTGCTTTGGTCAGTATCGAGGGGTCGGCGCCGAATCTCGCAAATGTTTCCAGCACATATCTGCATCTCGGGTCACGGATGCGTGTGGTCAGCTTTCCGTCGGAAAATGTGCCCGCACCGCCTTCACCGAACTGCACATTTCCCGATCCGTCAAGATCTCCCGTTTCCCAGAACCGTGAAACAAGCTCGGTGCGGCGGTCGGCGTCAGGCCCTTTTTCCAGCACCAGCGGCCTGTAGCCGTTTTCCGCCAGCATCAGCGCACAGAACATACCCGCAGGCCCGAAACCCGCTATCACCGTTCTGCCGCTGCGCTTCTGCCCCGATATCACAGGTACTATTTCCGACGGCACCGCAAGTCTGCATGACTTGTCCTTTGCACATATGCGCTGCTCACGACGGGGGTCGGCAAGCTCGATATACACCGAATGTACAAAGTGTATGTTGTCACGCTTTCTTGCGTCCAGCGAGCTTTTGTGAATGTCGGCACGCACCGTCTGCGAAAGCGTCACCCCTATTTTCTTTCTTGCCTTGTCTATGACCTCCTCCGCCGAAGCGCCTGTCCCGGCAGAGATGTTGTTTACTATTATCGGCATGGGAAATTCCTTTCTTCACAGAAATACCGCACATTTGCGTGCGGTATCAGCTTTGCGGATCATTTCATTTTTCGATATCCGTCTGGTCCTCGAACAGCGTTGCCTTGTCCTGAAGTGCACGCAGACGGTTCAGCTCGTCGATGCCCTTCTGCTGGTCTGTGTTGTCGTTTGGCCCTATGACCAGCTTTATCGCACGGCGGCGGTTGGTTATGGTAGTTTCGGTGGAAGCTCCGCCTGATTCACCGTCAAGCGTCCATGCGACAGGTTCGGCTGAACGGAACGTCACCTGATTTGTCTTGAACGTCAGATAGTTTTTCGGTGACAGCTTGCCTGTTATAGCGTCATTCAGCGTCTGCTGCAGCAC
>CADBTD010000096.1 GCA_902797535.1 uncultured Ruminococcus sp.
CAGAAGACCCGCTGTGGGGTTACACGGTGATAATAGACCACGGCAGCGGACTTATGGGATATTACTACAACCTCACCTCGGCTGTGACCGTATCGGAAGGCGACAAGGTGCAGTCGGGTCAGACGATAGGTGCGGTAGGCGAGAGCGCCGAGATAGAAGCCGCCATGCAGACGCATCTGCACTTCGGACTGAAGAAAAACGGAGAATGGATAGACCCCCTGGCATATATAAACCATACCTCAGGCAAATGAATGAAGCCCGTGAACGCTGTGTTCACGGGCTTTTGTGCTGTCAGCTGTTGTTGCGGGGCATCATCGAAAGTATCCTGCCTGCGTATTCCTTCAGGTTCTGTGTCTGGAGAATGACTTTTCCCGGGCCTGTGAGCCTGGTGTTGAAAAGACCCTCTCCGCCGAAGAAAATGTTCTTGGCGCCCCTTATCATCTCGATGTCGTATGATACGCTCGAGTCGAAAGCCACAACGTTTCCTGTGTCAACATAAAGCACCTCACCGGGAGCAAGGTCCTTTTCCACACGGTCGCCGTCTATCTCTATGAAAAGCAGACCGTTTCCCACAGCCTGCTGGAGCACAAAGCCTTCACCGCCGAAAAATCCCGCTGAAAAACGCTTTGTCAGAGTAACTTCAAGCTGTACTCCGGGGGTAGCGCAGAGAAATGCGCCCTTCTGCAATATCATGCCCTGGTGCTGCGCAAGGTCGATGGGGATTATCTCTCCCGCAACAGTCGCAGAAAAAGCCACAAGAGCATTGTCCCTTGTTGCGGTGTACTGCGCCATGAACATAGATTCGCCCGTGAACATCGACCTGATAAGACCCTTTCCTATACCGCCTCTCGTGGAAGTGGTCATCTCGATCCCTTCGGTCATCCAGGCCATTCCGCCCGACTGTGTGTACATACCCTCTCCCCTGTTGAGAATGACTTCAACAGCGGGCATGGTGTCGCCAATAAGTCTGTACTGCATATATATCTCCTCCTCTTTGATCCGCACCGATACATCTCATGTAGGATGTATGATCCGGAGCTTCGCTTTATATGATACAGCACAATGCATCATTTGTCAAGCGTAATATGCAAAAATATGCTGTTTTACAGGATAAAGCGGTGAAACTGCAAAGCTTTTCCGTGCTATAAAGGGCGGTATTGTATTAAACAAAAGACACAATTTCGGCATTGAATTATTGTTCAAAACGCTGTTTTTTCAAAAAAAGGCACATTGGAAATAAAAATTTGGTGGATTTGCTTGAAATTCCTAAAGTTTTGATGTATAATTGTTATATATGATATATCACTTTTCATAATATCATATATGGTTTTTATCACACTTTCACTAAAACACAGGAGGTTGGTGCTATGAATGAAAAAACCCTGAGTTCGTTTAAAGGAACGGACGCTCAGGAAAAGCAGCTTATGGAGGTCATCGAAAAACACCGCGACCAGCAGGGCGGACTGATGCCTATATTACAGGAGGCACAGGGTATCTACGGATATCTGCCCGAAGAGGTGCAGAAGATGATCGCAGACGGACTCGGTATTTCTCTTTCCGAGGTATTCGGTGTGGCTACGTTCTACTCGCAGTTCTCACTCACCCCCAAGGGAAAACACCGCATAAGCGTCTGTCTCGGCACAGCCTGCTATGTCAAGGGTTCCGACAAGATACTCGAGGCAGTTGAAAAGTACCTCGGCATCAAGTCGGGAGAATGTACCCCCGACGGTATGTTCTCGATAGATTCCTGCCGATGCGTCGGCGCCTGCGGACTTGCTCCCGTAATGCTCGTTGATGAAGACGTTTACGGTAAGTGCACTCCCGATCAGGTCAAGAAGATCCTTGATTCCTATCTTGAAAAAGAAGGAGGTAACAACTGATGACTATAGCAGAGCTGAACAAGATAAGAGATGAATACGCAGACCTTGTAAAGGTCAGAAAGCTCGTTGCTGAGGAGGGCGCAAAGCTCGCCGAGAAAACGGGCTACAGAAAACAGGTACTCGTCTGCGGAGGTACAGGCTGTACTTCTTCAGGCAGCAAGAAGGTCGTAGAAGCACTTGAGAGCGAACTCAAGAAGCAGGGTCTCGACAAGGAGATACTCGTTGTAAAGACAGGATGCTTCGGTCTTTGCGCTTTAGGTCCTATAATGATAGTATACCCCGAGGGCACTTTCTATTCTCAGGCTACCCCCGAAGGCGTTGTTCGCGTAGTTGACGAACACTTAAAGAACGGCAACGTGGTAAAGGAACTGCTTTACAAAGAGACCGTTCACGAGGACGGCTCTATAAACCCGCTGTCCGAGACCGCTTTCTATAAGAAGCAGAAGAGAATAGCGCTCCGCAACTGCGGCGTTATCGACCCCGAGGATATAAAGGAATACATCGCTACCGACGGTTATCAGGCACTCGCTAAGGTCCTCACCGAGATGACCCCCGACGAAGTCGTACAGACACTTCTCGATTCGGGTCTCCGCGGACGCGGCGGCGCAGGCTTCCCCACCGGCAAAAAATGGATGTTCGCTAAGGGCTCACAGGGCGACGTTAAGTATGTTGCCTGCAACGCCGACGAAGGCGACCCCGGCGCATTCATGGACAGATCCATCCTTGAGGGTGACCCTCACGCTATCATCGAGGCTATGACTATCGCAGGTCATACCATCGGCGCTCATCAGGGCTTTATTTATGTTCGTGCAGAATACCCCGTTGCTGTACAGCGTCTTAAAATAGCGCTCGGACAGGCAAGAGAATACGGTCTGCTCGGCAAGAACATACTCGACAGCGGCTTCGACTTCGACATCGAGATCCGTCTCGGTGCAGGTGCATTCGTATGCGGCGAAGAGACCGCTCTTATGACCTCTATCGAAGGCAACCGCGGCGAGCCGAGACCCCGTCCTCCTTTCCCCGCAGTAAAGGGTCTGTTCGGCAAGCCTACTCTGCTCAACAACGTTGAAACATACTCGAACATACCTCAGATCATCCGCAAGGGTGCAGAGTGGTATGCTTCTATGGGTACAGAGACCTCCAAGGGTACCAAGGTATTCGCTCTCGGCGGCAAGATCACCAACGTCGGCCTTGTTGAAGTTCCTATGGGTACTACCCTCCGCGAGATCATCGAAGAGATCGGCGGCGGCATCCCCAACGGCAAGAAGTTCAAGGCTGCACAGACAGGCGGACCTTCCGGCGGATGTATCCCTGCTCAGCATATAGATACTCCTATCGACTATGAGTCCCTCTCGGCTATCGGCTCGATGATGGGTTCCGGCGGTCTTATCATAATGGATGAAGACAACTGTATGGTCGATGTTTCCAAGTTCTACCTCAACTTCACCGTTGATGAGAGCTGCGGTAAATGTACTCCCTGCCGTGTCGGCACAAGAAGACTTTGCCAGTATCTTGAAAAGATAACCTCGGGCAAGGGCGAGATGGAAGACCTTGACAAGATCGAAGAGCTTGCTAACCACATGAAGTCCTCTTCCCTCTGCGCACTCGGTCAGTCTGCTCCCAACCCCGTACTTTCCACAATAAAATACTTCAAGGACGAGTATATCGATCACATCCAGAACAAGCACTGCACCGCAGGTGTCTGCAAGGAACTCTTACACTATGAGATCATAGCAGATAAGTGCAAGGGCTGCACGCTCTGCGCAAGAAACTGCCCCGCAAGCGCTATAACAGGTACTGTTAAGCAGCCTCACGTTATAGACGTTGACAAGTGCATCAAGTGCGGCGTATGTGAATCCAACTGTAAGTTCGGCGCTATCATCAGGAAGTAAGGGAGGTACGAGTTATGGCAAATGAAACAACCGAAATGATCCATTTAAAAGTCAATGGGATCCCGGTAGAAGTTCCTGCCGGCTCTACTATACTTGACGCTGCAAAGGCTGTCAATGTAGAGATCCCCACACTTTGCTACTTAAAAGACATCAACTGCATAGGCGCTTGCCGTATATGCGTAGTTGAGGTGACCGGCAGAAGAGGTCTTCTCGCTGCCTGCGTTTACCCCGCAGAAGAGGGTATGGAGGTGCTCACAAACACACCTAAGGTCCGTGCTTCACGCAAGACCACTCTTGAGCTTCTCCTTTCAAACCACAAGAAAAAATGTCTCTCATGCGAGAGAAGCGAGATCTGTGAGCTTCAGAGACTTTCCCGTGACTACGGCGTTGACGAAGACCGCTTCTCGGGCGAGGGAGACCCCGAGTATCCTATCGACGATGCTTCTGCATACGTTGTCCGCGACAACAACAAGTGCATACACTGCATGAGATGCGTTGCTGCCTGCAAGAACGTTCAGAGCGTAAGCGTTATAGGACCTATCAGAAGAGGCTTTGAAAAGCACATCGGCTCGGCATTCGACAAGAGCCTTGCTGATTCACCCTGCGTAGGCTGCGGCCAGTGCATAGTTGCCTGCCCTGTAGGCGCTCTTACCGAAAAGAGCAACGTAGATCAGGTTTGGGACGCTATCGCTGATCCTCAGAAGAAGGTAGTATTCTTTACTGCTCCTTCTATCCGCGCTACCATAGGCGAAGCTTTCGGTATGCCCGTAGGCACAAATGCTGAAGGCAAAATGGTCGCTGCTATAAGAAGACTCGGCGCAGACCAGGTATTCAACATGGACGTTACCGCTGACCTCACCATCATGGAAGAGGCTAACGAGCTCATCGAGCGCGTAAAGAACGGCGGCACTCTGCCTATGTTCACTTCCTGCTGCCCCGGCTGGATCAAGTTCTGCGAGCACTACTATCCCGAATTCCTGCCGCACCTTTCTTCCTGCAAGTCTCCTCAGCAGATGTTCGGCGCAGTTCTCAAGAGCTACTACTGCCAGAAGAACGGCATCGACCCCAAGGACCTCTTTGTTGTCAGCGTTATCCCCTGCACAGCTAAGAAGTTCGAGGTCACCCGTGAAGAACAGCGCAGCGGCGACTACGATGATGTAGATGTAGCACTCACCACCCGTGAGCTTGCAAGAATGATAAAGAACTCCGCTATAAAGTTCACCGACCTTGCTGATGAGGCATGGGACGACCCGTTCGAGACTGCTTCGGGCGGCGGCGCTATCTTCGG
>CADBTD010000097.1 GCA_902797535.1 uncultured Ruminococcus sp.
ATAGACATTTTCTGTGGCATTTTTTTCGTTTTTATTTTTGATCAATGCTTTGAAATAATTTGACAGAAGCATAAGTGATGTCATCATTATGATAATTATCACAACGAATATCACTATCATTCTGCCTTTGAATGAGCCTGAAGCAGAGATACTGCTGCTTGAAGGTTTCCTGCTTACGCCGTTTAAAATATCGACACTTGACGGGTCAAAATTAATAGGCTTATCTGTATCATCAAAACTGCTGTTTTCATTGTTTTCAAATGTATTTGGCGGTATGTCATCAGAGAATCTTCTTTTTAAGCTATCCATGATATCAGCAGCACGTTCCTGGATCTCTTCTTTGGATCTTGCGGCAGTTTCAGAATGAATTTCCTGTTCGGCAAAATCTTTTTCAGCCTCAGTCATTTCTTCATTCTCAGGTTCAATCAGCTCATCCTTATCATGATCGTGCTCTTCATCAAAATCAGTACATTCTATATCTTCTCTTGCAGTAAAGCATTCCGGGCACAGATCTGAATCGGTCTTTTTAAAGATATAGCCGCAGTTTTTACATTTATATGCCATAAAAATGCCTCCTTGTTCTATATTTTTATTTTATTATAGTATTGCCGCAATTGACGGGTACATATACACCGCCGAAAGGTGTAGAAGCCCTTTCAACTGCTTTTTCAGCTTTTTCTTTAGAATCAAATATACCAAACACAGCAGAACCGCTTCCAGTCATTTCGGCTCCGTATGCACCGCAGATATCAAGTATTTCTATCGCATCATCAACTGCCTTGATAGCACATGAATCGGTGAAGGCATTATAAAGATTTCTGCCAAGCTGTACGTTATCTTTCAGTGCTTTTTCAAATGCATCGTAGTCACCTGCATTTTCAGTGCCTTTTTCATCAAACAGTTTGTAAGCCTGAGGTGTTGATATTGCTTCCGAAGGCTTTAACACAGCAATATACATATCATTTACAGGCTCAAGCTGTGTGATCTTCTCACCGATCCCTTCACAAAGCGCCGTGCCTCCGCATATTAAAAATGGAACATCAGCGCCGCACATTTTTCCGCATTCCCGCATTTCATCTGCACTCATTTCAAGCCTGAACAGTTTATTCATTGCTGCGATAGCGGCAGCACAGTCTGAGCTTCCTCCGCCCATACCTGCCTGAGATGGTATGTTCTTTTTGAGTCTGACTGTAATTTTACATCCGGGCTGAAAATATGCATAGCTTATAACTGACATGATACCGTCGTAGATCAGATTATTTTCATCAGTAGGGACACCTTGCTTATCGCAGAGTATCTCTATACCGCTTCCCTCAGATAACGTGAATTCAAGCTCATCGTAAAGGTCTATCGTTTGCATAACAGTTTTGAGTTCATGATATCCGTCCGGCCTTTTGCCTGTTATGTCAAGATAAAGGTTCAGCTTTGCATAAGCTCTGATTTTCAGTTCATTCATTGTTTTTTCTCATTCTCCAGTTCGTCAAGAAATTCCTTGATGCGTTTTAGTGCTTCTTTCAGATGGTTAAGCGAGTATGCATAGCTTACTCTTACAAATCCTTCACCCGATGCACCGAAATTGTTTCCGGGAACCACTGCTACCTTCTTTGAATATACCAGCCTTTCGCAGAATTCATCACTGCTGAGCCCCGTTGATCTTATACATGGGAAAACATAGAATGCACCCTGAGGCGTAAAACAGGTAAGTCCCAGTTTATTAAAGCCGTCAACAAGATAACGTCTTCTCATATTGTACTCGTTTTTCATTTTGGTAATGTCATTCATGCAGTCATGAAGTGCTGTAACAGCGGCATACTGGCTTGTGGTAGGCGATGACATGATACAGTATTGATGCAGCTTGAGCATATGTTTCATGATCCCGGCAGGTGCGGCTGCAAAACCAAGCCTCCAGCCTGTCATAGCAAAGCTTTTGGAAAACCCGTTAATAAGAATGCTTCTTTCACGCATATCCTCGAGTTCTATGATGGAAAAATGTCTGCCGGAGTATGTAAGTTCAGAGTATATTTCATCGGTTATAACAAATATATCTGTGCCTCTGAGTACTTCGGCAATAGGTTCAAGGTCTTCCTTACGCATAACAGCACCGGTAGGGTTATTAGGGTAGGGGAGTATCAGAGCTTTGGTTTTATCTGTTATCTTTTCTTTGAGCTGCTCGGCAGTAAGTCGGAAATCGTCCTCTACTTTTGTTTCGATAGGAACAGGGATTCCTCCCATCATTCTGATTATCGGAGTATAGCATACAAAACAAGGCTCAACAACAAGAACTTCATCTCCGGGAGAAACAAGTGCTCTTACTGCAAGGTCTATCGCTTCCGACCCTCCTACAGATACAAGTATTTCTGTATCGGGGTCATATTTTACACCTAAAGAGTTATTTATGTATCCGGCTATTTCCTGACGAAGTTCTCTGAGTCCAGCATTTGCTGTGTAACAGGTGCGTCCTTTTTCAAGTGTTTCTATTGCTGCCTGACGAACTTTCCAAGGCGTTTTAAAGTCAGGTTCACCTACACCTAAAGAAATAACTCCATCAAGCTGCTGTGCTATATCAAAGAATTTTCGTATGCCTGAGGGTTTCATCTCAACAGCATTTTTATTCATCAGACTGTCGTAATCTGTATTCATGGCGAGATCATTCCTCTTTCGTCAGATTCATCTGCGTGTATCATCACGCTGTTTTCCTTATAGGCTTTAAGCTGAAAGTGAGTCGTTGTTGATGTTACAGCATCTATTGCTGCGAGTCTTGCCGATACAAACTGAGATATCTCACGGATATTACTTCCGGTAACAGATACTATTATATCGTAAGCTCCGGACATCAGTCTTACAGACTCGACTTCCTCATATTCAGCTATCTCCTGAGCGATCTCATCATAACCGCTCTGAGAAAGAGGCGTAACTTTTAGCTCTATAAGTGCAGTCACGCTGTTCGGGTCTACAGCGGATTCATCGATTATCGCAGTATAGCCCTTGATAATACCTTTATTTTCATATTCTGTTATGCGTTCATCTATATCCTGTTCTGTTGTTCCAAGCATGATCGCTATTTCAGCAGAAGACAGTCTTGCGTTTGTTCTGAGAAGTTTCAGTAATGCATCCATTGTTTATCCTCCTTTACAGATATACCGTACTTATACCAAGTATAACCCACAAAAGCAGAAATATCGGTACAGATATCAAAAATTTCTGTTTGCGGATCTTATGCCTGAAAAGTATCATTCCGCATAATGCGCCGAGTGAACCTCCGAGAAATGATAATGTAAGCAGTGTCTTTTCGGGGATACGGCGGATATTACGCGCAGTGGTTTTGGAATTGAGGACAGCGATCAGTTTATCTATGCCATATATAAGAAATGCAGTTACGCTCATCAGCACTGTGATACAGATGTATATCCTGAATAAAAGCCTATCCTCAAATAATACGGTAAAATTATCAGTCATTATTGTCAGCCTATATAAAGAAGGTCGGGGAGATACCCGACCCTCTGGTTATTTACTTGAAGTACTTAACGCCGTTTTCAAAGATCTGCTGATCTTTCTCACCGGGAACATTCTTGCATACACCAACGCCTTTACGCTCGGAGTGTCCCATTTTACCGAGTACTCTTCCGTCAGGTGAAGTGATACCCTCGATAGCCTGTACAGAAGTGTTTGGATTGCACTGTATGTCATATGTAGGTGCGCCGTCAAAATCAACGTACTGAGTCGCTATCTGACCGTTAGCTGCAAGCTGTGCTATTTCCTCGGCTGTTGCTACAAATCGGCCTTCACCGTGAGATATTGCTATATTATGGATATCTCCTACATTGCAGGATGCAAGCCATGGTGATTTATTTGATGCGATTCTTGTATTTACCATCTTGGACTGGTGTCTTGCCACTGTGTTGAAGGTAAGTGTGGGAGAATCGGGACGCATATCTCTTATTTCACCGTAAGGAACAAGACCAAGCTTTATAAGTGCCTGGAATCCGTTGCAGATACCGAGCATAAGACCGTCACGGTTCTTGAGAAGGTCATGTATAGCATCTGTAAGGCGGGGATTTCTCAGGAAAGAGACTATAAACTTACCTGAACCGTCGGGCTCGTCACCGCCGCTGAATCCGCCGGGGAGCATAACTATCTGTGACTGCTTGATGAGCTTTTCCATCTCATTTACAGACTGTTCGATCATATCGCTGTTGAGATTGCGTACAACAAAGATCTCTGCCTCTGCGCCTGCTTTTTCAAATGCTCTTGCTGTATCATATTCACAGTTTGTTCCCGGGAATACAGGTATGAGAACCTTAGGCTTTGCAGTCTTTATTGAAGGAGCCTTGCGTTCCTTACAGTCAAACGAATAAGTTTCAGGCTTCTCGGAGGGTTCCTCGACCTTAGTGGGGAATACAGGCTCGAGCTTGTTTTCCCAGAGCTTTTCAAGGTGTTCGCCGTCTATTACATAACCGTTGTCTATCTTGTAAGCAGAAGTGGTCTCACCGATAATGTCAAGATCGGTCTCTGCACCGTCTGCAAGCTCTATAACAAAAGAACCATAGCAGGGTGTGAACAGCTGAGCAGGGGAGAGCTTTTCAGTAAACTTGAAGCCTATCTTGTTTCCAAAGCCCATCTTTGCAACTGCCTCGGAGATGCCGCCGAATGATACGCTGTAGCATGAAAGCACCTTTCCGTCAGCAATAAGCTTTTCAACCTTTTCAAATACGTTTTTGAGAGAGTCAAAATCTACAAGTTTGTCGTTATTGTATTCAGGAGCTATATATGCTACCTTTGACCCTGATCTCTTGAATTCGTCTGAAACTACATTATCTGTGTTGGTAACAGATACAGCAAAGGAAACAAGTGTAGGAGGAACATCTATATGTTCAAATGTTCCCGACATGGAGTCCTTACCGCCAATAGCAGCACAGCCGAGTTCGCACTGAGCCTTGAATGCACCGAGAAGTGCAGCAAAAGGTTTGCCCCAGCGAGCAGGATCATTCTGTGTTCTTTCAAAGTATTCCTGGAATGTAAGCCAGCATTTTTCATAAGTTCCGCCTGCAGCAACGACTTTAGCTACAGATTCTACAACAGCGGACATTGCGCCGTGATATGGGCTTTCTGAAGAAAGCTTAGGATCATAGCCCCAGCCCATGACCGAAACAGTTGTTGTTTCACCGTCAAGAACAGGTATCTTTGCAGCCATAGCCTGTGAGGGTGTATTCTGATATTTACCGCCGTATGGCATCAGAACAGTGCCTGCGCCTATCGTTGAGTCAAAGCGCTCTACAAGACCCTTCTGTGAGCAGATGTTAAGGTCGGTTATCATAGCGTCCCAGCGTTCTGCTGTATCTTCACCTGCATTATCATTGGCAAAAACGGGAGCAGGAACAGAAACTGTAGTATGCTTCTTTGCACCGTTTGAGTTGAGGAACTCTCTGGAAAGGTCAACTATGGTGTTGCCGCACCAGTTCATTCTGAGTCTGGGTTCATCCTTGACAACAGCTACCAGTGTTGCTTCAAGGTTTTCCTTAGCAGCCTCGCTCATGAATTTCTCAACATCGTCTTTAGCTATAACTACAGCCATTCTTTCCTGAGATTCGGAAATAGCAAGCTCGGTACCGTCAAGTCCGTCGTATTTCTTTGTCACGGCGTCAAGGTTTATGAGCAGTCCGTCAGTAAGCTCACCGATAGCGACGGATACACCGCCTGCACCGAAGTCGTTGCAGCGCTTGATCATTGATGTTACAACAGGGTTTCGGAAAAGTCTCTGAAGCTTTCTTTCTTCGGGAGCATTACCCTTCTGTACTTCAGCGCCGCAGGATTCCAGCGAATGAAGTGTATGTGATTTGGAAGAACCTGTCGCACCGCCGCAGCCGTCACGGCCGGTCTTTCCGCCGAGGAGTATAACTACATCTCCGGCAGCGGGTCTTTCACGGCGTACATTTGACGCAGGAGCAGCACCGATAACAGCGCCTATCTCCATTCTCTTTGCAACGTATCCGGGATGATATACCTCTGAAACATGGCCCGTTGCAAGGCCTATCTGGTTACCGTATGAGCTGTAGCCGTTAGCTGCTGTAACGGTTATCTTACGCTGAGGCAGCTTGCCCTCCATAGTATCCTCTACGGGTACAAGGGGGTCAGCGGCACCTGTAACACGCATCGCCTGATATACATAGCTTCTGCCCGAAAGCGGATCGCGGATAGCACCGCCGAGGCAGGTAGCAGCACCGCCGAAAGGTTCGATCTCGGTGGGGTGGTTGTGTGTTTCGTTCTTGAACATAAGAAGCCAGTCTTCATCCTTGCCGTCAACATCAACAGTGATGCGTACCGAACAAGCGTTTATCTCTTCGCTTTCGTCGAGATCGTTGAGAAGTCCGGCTTTTTTGAGCTTCTTTGCACCGATCACAGCGAGATCCATAAGGGTCTCTGGCTTATCAGTCCTTCCTGCATACAGATCTTCTCTTGCTGCAAGATAGCTGTCATAGGTTTCTTTGATATAAGGAGCGTCGATCTTAGCGTCGTCTATTATAGTGGAGAATGTGGTATGACGGCAGTGATCAGACCAGTAGGTGTCTATCATTCTTATCTCGGTGATAGTGGGGTCACGTTTTTCGTCATCACGGAAATATGACTGACAGAATTTGATGTCGTCAAAGTCCATAGCAAGACCAAGTTCGGCAATCATGACTTTGAGTTCTTCATCCGATTTGTTTATAAATCCTTCAACAGTCTTGACTGTAGTCGGTATCTCATATGTTACATCAAGCGTTTCAAATCTGTCAAGTGAAGCCTCACGGGATTCAACGGGGTTGATTATGTACTGCTTGATAGTATCGAGCTGCTCATCAGTGAGTTTTGCAGTGAATATATATACCTTTGCAGATTTTACAACAGGTCTTTTACCGCCCCTGAGAAGTGATATACACTGAGCACAGGAATCTGCACGCTGGTCAAACTGTCCGGGCAGATACTCTGCTGCGATGACATGATCATTTTCTCCGAGTTCGGGAACATGATCATATGTTACGTCAACAGCAGGCTCGGAAAATACAACAGGAACAGCTGCTTTGAAATCTTCTTCGGAAAGACCCTCAGCATCATAGCGGTTTATTACTCTTGCTTCAAGCTCATCAAATCCCAGAGCAGAGCGAAGATTAGCCGCCAAAGATTTAGCTTCTACCGCAAATTCAGGCTTTTTTTCAACATAGATTCTGTAAACAGACATACTATCTATCTCCTTATTTCAGAATACTCGGCATTAAATGCCGTTTTCAAGAAAATCTTAGTTTAATTATAGCACAATAGGTCATGCTTTGTCAAACAATAGCTATAAGAATTAATACAGCGTCAAAGATTATTTACAAATTGTGCCGTCACTGCCTGTCGAAATATGCTTTACCGCCGCTTGGATTAAAATATGTTCGTATATACCCGTCGGTCGACAGTATGACAAATTCGTTGGTAGATTCAATGTAATACACGCCGTCACCGTCCTCTGCTTCGAGTTTATAGAGTGCTTCGGGTGAGTTTATGACATCGCTTGCGGCGGATTCATATTCCTCGGCGCTCGAAAACCCCATTTCTTTTCCGTGCTTGTTATAATGCTGGTCGAGCAGCTTTTTACTTCTGAACTTATACACCTTATGGTTTTCATTGTCAACTGCATCAACAGGCCCGTCGGTTTCATCGGCTGCGGGCTCTTCCTCCGCAGATCCGGCAGCAGAAGTTTCCTTAGCTGCTGCTTCGGTCTTTTCGGCACCGTCGCTGTCAATTGTTTTCGATATACTTTCATCGGGTGCTTCTGTGATTATCCCGGGTAAGTCATCGGTTGTGCCGATTTCTTCGTTCGACGCTCTGTTAAAGAAAACGATAAATATAAGAACGGATATTATACCGACTATAGCAAGCAGTTTCTTATCCCTTGAATTTAGATTTCTCATACTTCTTCCTCCTCTATAATACCTATGCAGCAGTCATCATATGCTTCGGTTATCCTGACTCTCTTGATTTGTCTTCGCAGCGTCGAGTCACCTCTTCGTGCTGTTTTGACAAGTATGTATTCTCTTGAATGACCCTGATGATACTCTTCACAGCTTTCACGTTCAAAAAGCACTTCGACAGTTTTTCCCACAAATCCCATATTATATTTCAAAGACAATTCTTTGCATACTCTGTTCATATCAGCTGCACGCCGTGACTTTATTTTTTTATCGATCTGACCGCTGGATGATGCGGCTTTCGTTCCGCTTCTCGGGGAGTAGGGAAATATATGTGCCGAAGCAAATCCGACCTTTTCGGCAAATTTCATTGACTGCTTGTGGTCATCTTCGCTTTCATCAGGAAAACCGACCATAATATCTGTTGTAATGGCGCAGTTTTCGAAGGCATTTCTCAGTTTCTTCACTAACTCATAATACTCGGATGTATCATAATGTCTGTTCATGGCTTTGAGCACCTTGTCACAGCCGCTTTGAAGTGAAAGATGAAAATGAGGGCAAAGTTCGGGTATAGATGCCATTTCGGCAATATCACTGTCTGATATCATTTCGGGTTCTATTGAGCTGAGACGTATCCTTACACCGGGTGCAGATCTGTTCACTGCCTTTATAGCATCGATAAGCCTTGTGCCGCCGCCAAGATCCCTGCCGTAGCAGCATAGATTTATCCCGGTCAGTATAAGCTCTTTGTGACCTGAATCTGCAAGCTGCTGTGCTTCATGACAAATGTCTTCAAGCGGTTTTGAACATATATGTCCCCTTGCAAAAGGAATGATGCAGTATGTACAGTACATATCACATCCGTCCTGTATCTTTATGTATGCTCTTGTCTTTTCGGGCGAAGAAGTGTTAGTCATCGGTTCGAACGACGATCTTGCGCCATATGGTGAGATATTTACTCTGCCGGTGAGGTTTTTATCGGCTATTGTTTTATATACAAGTTCGGGAATGCTGCTTTTGTTTTTGCTTCCGCATATAAGATCACATTCCGAAAGTGCGCCTGCCTTATCGGGAAATGCCTGAGGATAGCAGCCGCACAGTACGATAAGACATTCGGGAGATTCACGGCGTACACGCTTGATGAAGTGCCGCAATTTTGTGTCAGCCTGTGATGTGACGGTACATGAGTTTATGATGCAGACTTCTGCTTCTTCCGGTGTATCTGTTTTTATATGACCGTCAGCGGAAAAAATACTCATGATATGGTCGGTCTCATACTGATTGACTTTACATCCGAAGGTCATATAGTATATTTTCAAGGACATTTGTTGTTTCCTTTCAAATTTTAATAAATGCGAACGATTTATGTAATTAATGCATAAAAAATAGAACGATATATTGTTAAAGTGTACCAAAAGAAGGCTCGGTACTTGTTCGCTATTGACTATTATACTATATTTTATGAAAAAATGCAATTACCCCCTTGACAAAATTGAAAAAATCGGTATAATTAATAGTGTAAGGCGGTACAGATACAACAGTATCTTATGGAAGCGAACCGTCTATATTGTTTTTCAGGAGGTAATCAGAAATGAAAAAGGCAATGATCAATCTTAATTCCATTACTGCAGTTAAGGATTTTGTAAACATCGTTATGATGTATGATTTTGATGTAGATCTCGTATCGGGCAGATATGCTGTTGATGCAAAGTCTATCATGGGTATATTCAGCCTTGACCTTGCTAATCCCATTCAGCTTGTTGCACACACTGAGGATGCAGGAGATTTCTTTGATAAGATCGCTCCTTTCGTGGTAGGCTGATCAAAAAAAGCTTTCATAGAGCGGATCTTAATGATACCGCTCTTTTTATTATATTGGAGGTATTTACGTGAAAACCAATAAAAAAGAGATAGCAGTGTGACCGGGAGGTTTGCTGTAGTATCTCAGACCTCCCGGGTCTTCGGAAAATAATGAAGATTCAAGGAGGTATCCCCGCAATGAACAGGGAAAATAAAAGAAGATCATTTGATAAAGGTTATTATAAGAACAATCCGTGTAACGATATTTTCAAGTGTAAGGTCTGCGGAAGAACAGTCGTTCCGGAAGGTGCGGGAAGCGGGCACAGAAACCATTGTCCGAACTGTCTTTCAAGTCTGCACCTTGATAATGAACCCGGCGATCGCTCAGCTGACTGCGGCGGTATAATGGAACCTATATCAGTATGGGTCAGAAAAAACGGCGAATGGGCTGTTATACACAGATGTAAATGGTGCGGCGCATTAAGCTCAAACAGGATAGCGGCTGACGATAATCCTGTAAAGCTCATATCAATAGCGCTGAAGCCTGTTGCAATGCCGCCATTCCCGCCGGAGAAACTCGAAGAACTTGCCGCACTTGCAGGTACAAGTATTGATATATGATCTTTTGGGGCTGAAGTTACTCAGCCCCTTTTTTATTGACATCAGCCGTATTTTGATATATAATTGATAAATGAGGTGAGGAAAATGTTCAATGATCTTATTTCGGCGATCAATAGAGAAGGACTTGATGTTCATGCTATTGAAGTATTAAAGAACGGTATTGCTGCAGAACGTCACATTTTTGATGAGGACAGGCGCTATCCTGTTTATTCTATAACAAAGTCGGTCACATCCTCAGCTTTTTCCATGCTTTGCGATGACGGTCTGCTTTCTCCCGATATGCCTTTATATCGATTTCTTCCAAATGGTTATGAAGAATACATGACCGATAGTTTCAAAGCTCTCACATTTGAACGTTTTCTTACCATGACGGCAGGGGATCTCCCGTTCAGACCTACAGGTGAAGACTGGCTTGAGAATTGTCTGACTCTTGATACGGATAATTCAGACACCGGCTATCACTACTCAAACATTCCTGCATATCTTGTCGGAGTTGCCTGCGAAAATGTCTGCGGAAGCAGTATGGGCGATTTTCTTGAAAAAAGGCTTTTTGACCCTCTCGGGATAAAAATGCCTAAGCTTGCGGCCGACGGGCAGGGAAGATACTATGGTGCTACGGGAATCGAGCTTACAGTTCATGAGCTTTCAATGCTCGGGCAGCTATATCTTCAGAATGGTTCGTGGAACGGCTTTCAGATAATTTCCGAAGACAGCGTGAGGACAGCTGTAGCCTCTCACGTCAGAATTATCGAAGGCGGATACGGATACTTTTTCAGATCCAAAAGTGACCATTACATGATGTCGGGAAAATGGGGTCAAAGGTGCATTATCTATCCCGAAAAGAATGCAGTTATCTCTTATCTTTCCCACTTGCCCGAGAACAGCGACAGAATCGAGCAGTTAGTCGAAGAATACGCCGGATCATTCTGACATTCATTAAAATTTTACTTGACATTATTTCTTCGTGGTGTTATAATAATTATTGTGAGTTTTCTCACATTTTTTTGCGGGTGTGGCGGAATTGGCAGACGCGCCAGATTTAGGTTCTGGTGGCACCCCCGTGCAGGTTCAAGTCCTGTCACCCGCACCATGTTTTAAGACTCTGAAATGACGTTATAGCGTTGTTTCAGAGTTTTTTTACTGTAATAGTGATTTTTCTGCAGGAAGATTTTGATTTTACATCTGATACACAAAAAAATGGGAACAGGCCTTCCATGACTTGTTCCCATAAAATATAAAGTTTTACCTATTTGAAATGAAACATATTATAATTAGTTGATGATTCATTGTCATGAGCTCCTATCATAAATGGAGCATAACAAACAATTACAGTATCATAATCACCTTTTTCAAGAAATAATTTATAAATGTCCGGTTCGTCATAGTCGCGAAGTATTACAAAATCTATTTTATGAACGCCGAGCGAAAGGAAAGGTTCGGTCACTAAGTCATAGGAATCGCCTATAAACAGAATATTTCCTTCTTTGACTTTGTGATTTATACATGATTTAGCATCATAGTTGTAATGAAAACTTTGAGTTGGATCTTTAATAAATACACTTTTGAAATCACCTTTTTCCCCTTCAGCGGAAAAGCTGGTTTCAAAATCAGGCGTTATTAGCGTATAGTCGTCTTTATTTATAGCTGCACCTTCGAATTTCTTGCCTTGTTCGCCGTACCACGCTTCTTTTCTCGTGTCAAATGTGTATTTTTCATCATCATATATACTCAGATCGATATTATACCCGAATGTATCATTGAGCTTTGCTGCAATTTTTTCGGTGCCCCATAATGCTGCGGGAACTGTCCAGTGATGGTCGGTCCGATAAAATAAATCGTAAACATCAAGTCCGTCTTTAGTTATTTCCTCACGCAGATCAAGATAATTTATACCTTGTTCATCGAGCCTTTTCAGCAGTTTGTCAGCATTGCGATTGCAGTATGAATGTGTGTCAAACCTATCAAAAACAGAATCATCAAGGTATTTGGCAGGCTTATTTACATAAAGCAGGTCAATGCCTTTTTCGGAAAGATAGTTATCAAGTTCGCAAAGCTGCTCAAATTCATAGTCTGTAGAGGTCTTTTCAGCAGGAGTTATAACATAATCACCTTCATATAGGTAGATCCCTATATTGCTGTAAATACATTTGTCTACATTCCATATGATCTTGCTGCCTGTTCTGATAAAAAAATTCCTGCATAATAAATAAGAGACCGATAATAATATAAATCCGAAGAAGATGAAAATATCTGTGCGTTTTATCTTATTAATAAATATCAGCTCCATTCAGAAATTTGCATATGCAAATGTATTGTTGTTCCTGTTCGCAAGCAGTGAAAGAG
>CADBTD010000098.1 GCA_902797535.1 uncultured Ruminococcus sp.
GTTCAGCAGATTTACTATCCTTATGTCTTCCAAAGCGACAGAATCATTCTTTGCGAGATCTGAAAAATACTGCCGGGTCATTTTGAAAAGTGTCAAAAACCGCCGAATGTCGATGGGGCTTTCACGCATGGCATCATACAACGCTTCCCAATTTTCAATGAGCTGTTCCCGTGTGATATCGTTCATAAGCATTTCTCCTTGTTTGTTATTCCGGATACAGGCCGGTCTCTCTGCTGTGACTGTATTATAGCATATGGCATGGACAGAAAAGCGGCGGTGTGGTGTATAAAATACAAGGGAACAGCAGGTTGGCTGTTCCCCTGTGAGAATACTAATTCAGTCCGAAACGTCCATAGCTCCCGCTGCACTCCTGACATATCACATTTATATGCAAATGTCAACAGAGAATAACAAATTCAAATAAATCCCATATGTATGCTCATTCACTTGTACCTTTCAGCCGCCTCACGCAGTGTATCTGCGACCTTTGCCCTCAGACTTCCGGGTGACAGCACCTCAACACAGTCGGCATACTGCACCGCCCAGTGATACATTGAATCCTCGCTGACGCGCACCCTGACTTCGATCATATCATTTTCTATTACGCGGATATTTGCGCTGCTGCCGAACCAGTCGACGATGTCATTCATCATGTACCTCCGACAGCGGAAAGTACATTTGCTTACCTCACCGCCCCACATATTCGGATGCTCGGATATGTATACACCGAGGTCTATGCCATTTTCGTACCCTTTGACGGAACGCACGGATCTTGCCGCCGTTTTCAGGATATCTATATCCGTTATCCTGTCAACGCGGAAGTGGGATATCCCTTCATGCTCTGCACAGCTGCCCAGCAGATAGTAGCGCCCGTTGAGCGATACCAGCTTGTAGGGACTTATTGTGTAACGTCGTTCAGTATCGTCGTCATTCAATCTCGGGTGGAGCTTGAAGTCCGTGTCATAGTCGCTGTAGCGGAAACCGACCTGCTTTTTGTCAAATATCGCTTCGCTAAGTATATATATGGTATAAAACAGCGATCTGTTCACAGGGCGCTGATGTACGGTATTGTAAGTGCCCGCAAGCCTTTTACGGGTGTCCCCGTCACCGAGCTCGGCTATTTTCTTTACCAGATCACGGCACTGCTTCGGCGGAAGATAGTTTGAAAAAAGCAGACTGTCTATCATTACCTGCAATTCGCTGTCGTCCCACTTATGTTCGTGCCTGTAGTACCAGTTGGTCAGTATGATCTCTTTATCACCTCTGACATTTGTACGGGTGCGTTCCTCGTACTCCAGCGGGAAACCCGCTTCGAGCAGCTTTGAAAGATTGTGCTTGATAGTCTTGCGGTCAAGCAGCATACCGTACTCTTCGTGTACCAGCCCGATAAGCTGCTGCTGAGAAAACCTGTGCGCATGATCGCTGTGCTTCTCCAATACCTTGAGTATATAAATGATCGCCAGCTTCTTTGGTTCTTTTCCTGCCATGACGACACCTCCGTTATGATCTTATATATACATTATATCACAATATCCCGTATATATCAAGGCGGATACCGCCGCTTTTTTACCCATGCGCCATGCTATAATATACTCACAGCAAAGATACCCGTGAACTGCGGATGAAACAAAGTATGCATGACCCCTTGCACACAGGCAGAAAATATGTTATCATAAGAAAAAGGAGGGATAGCTATGTCAAATATCACCGATCTGAGCAAAACCGGATACTGCAAGGGCATACAGTGCCCGAAGATGCTCTGGCTCGATGCATACAGACCCGAGGAAGCAGAAAACGTGCTGTCCGGGACAGTCATGGCAAACGGCGATCTTGTGGGCGCTCTTGCAAGAAATTATTTCGGCGGATATTCGTTGGTGGATTTCTCGTTCGTAAAGTCAGAGATGGTAAACAAGACCCGGGAATATATAGATGCAGGAGCCGAGAACATTGCCGAGGCCGCCTTTCAGCATGACGGACTGTACTGCGCTGTGGATATCCTTCATAAAAACGGTGACGGCTGGGATATCGTTGAGGTAAAAAGCTCAACTGAGCTGCATGATATATACGTTGAAGATATGGCTTTCCAGTATTATCTGCTGACAAAATGCGGCATGGATATCAAAAACGTTTTCAATATGCATCTGAACAGATACTATGTCCGCCGCGGCGAGCTTGATCTGAAAGAACTGTTCATCCTTGAGGACTGCACCGAAACAGTAAAGCAGAAATTCCATGATGCAGAGGAAAACATCGCCTCGATACGAAGCTATGTCAGTGTTTCGGAAGAACCGCAGCGTGACATCGGCCTGTACTGTGAAAAGCCGTATCAATGTGCATATAAGAGATACTGCGGCAGGCATTTGCCGAGTCACTCGGTGTTCGACCTTGCAGGTATGCAGACCAAAACGAAGTACAAGCACTACCATAACGGTATCATTACTTATGATGATATCCTTGCAAACGCTAAAGCCATAAAGCTGAGCGAAAAGCACAGGCGGCAGATAGAGAGCATAGTTTTTGACCGCCCCGATGAGATACATCCCGCAGAGATACGCTCTTTCCTCGATACGCTGACATACCCCGTGTATCATCTGGATTTTGAGACATTCCAGCAGCCCGTACCCGAGTTCGATGATGAGCGCCCCTTTCAGCAGATACCTTTTCAGTATTCGCTTCATATCGAACACGCAGACGGCACTCTCGAACACAGGGAGTTCCTGGGAAAAGAGGGCACAGACCCAAGGCGTGCTCTTGCAGAAAGACTTGTCAGTGATATTCCGATGGGCGTATGCTCCCTCGCTTTCAATATGAGTTTTGAGAAAACAGTCATCAAAAACCTGGCGGAGCAGTTCCCCGACCTATCGGAACAGCTGATGGACATATTCGATAATATGCACGACCTTATGGTGCCGTTTCGTGACGGTGCATATTACAGCGCAGCCATGCAGGGCTCATACTCCATAAAATATGTTCTTCCCGCACTATATCCGAATGATCCCGAGCTGGATTATCATAATCTTGAGGGAGTGCATAACGGCTCGGAAGCATCGGCAGCCTTTGCCGATATGGCATCACATACTCCCGAAGAGATAGCAGAGATACGCTCGAACCTCCTCAAATACTGCGGACTTGATACCTATGCAATGGTAAAGGTGCTCCGCAGACTGAGAGAAGCAGCTGAATAATGATACAATGAAAATGCCGAAACAGTCATCTGACCGTTTCGGCATTCTGTATATTTCGGAGGGATCATCCGTTAACTATCTTTTCGCTCTCGAAGCATCTGCCGATTATGAATACAGATACCACAGACAGCAGAATGTTTACAACACAGCCGATGAGAATGCTTCTTCCCGAATAGTCAAGGCAAAGGATATCCTTCAGCGACTGCATGGAGTTCCATGCGGGGATGAGATAATTTACATCTCCCAGCTTTTCAATAGATGCCTTGAAGCTGTCTACTGTGGAAAGGAATGCCGATATCATGAGCACTATAAGGCATACGGGAGCTAATGTGGTTGCCTGCTTTACGCTCTTGGAAAGTGTGGATATTATGAGGAGCAGAGATGCAAGCACCATTACTGCGGTGAATGTGGAAACGAACAGCAGCAGATACTCCGTTACGGTGTAGGAAACACCTGTTATCTGCATAGCTTCGGTCAGCTTCGGGATAGACAGAGCCATTCCCACAAAGCCCGAGATACCTGCGATAAATGCTATCGCATATATGCCTAACGACTTGCCTGCTGCGATGAAACCGCGCTTTGCAGGTGTGATGAGCATAGTGTTGAGGAAGCCTCTTTCCTTGTCGCCTGCGATAGTTTCTGCCGCAAGGTTCGAGCATACCTGGAATGCCGCAAGGAACAGCATAAGGGGAAGTACCATGCCGAGGTACTGTCTCTGGGACTTAGTTTCGTCACCGAGGTCGTGCTGTACATCGGTGTTTCCGTTGACTGAAAATACCTTCGGCTGGAGCTCGTTTATAACGCCGCTGATGTTCTGGTAAGCAAGCATCGAGGAGTTCTTTTCGGTGTTGTACCATATCTCGATGTCGGGGAGCTCGGTGCTTCCCTGCTCTGCGGGTGTGAAGTTTTCGGGGAATACTATCAGCAGGTCATGCTGCTTTTTGCTTATGCCGTCCTTGATGTCATCGACCTCAGAAGGCTGGACCTGCTCACAGCCGAGCTCTTCAAGGGGCTCGGAAAGATATTCCGGCGAGTATACCACATAAGCGTCGTACTTGTGGTCGTCATTTGATACATCGGTCATCATTGTGGACATCAGCATCACATAACCGAACACATAAAGGAACGGTATTATGAGTATCTGAGCAAGTATCACCTTGTCGGAAAAACAGCTTTTCAATTCTTTCTTTGCTACTGTGATTATATCCTTCATCGTGCTCACCTCCTCAGACCTTGTGATACTGCGAGTAGACATCGTAGAATGCGTCCTCGAGAGGTCTGCCCTGCATAAGATTTTCAAGCGTATCGTCTGCGGCTATCTTGCCGTCGATTATCATTGCGGCTCTGTCGCATACCTTTTCAACAAGGTCGAACAGATGAGTCGAGATTATAACGCACTTGCCCTCAGACTTCATTCTCAGGATAAAGTCACGGACGTCACGGGCAGCGATTATGTCAAGTCCGTTGGTGGGTTCATCGAATATTATGTAGCTCGGGTCGTGCAGAACAGATATAACGATAGACACCTTCTGACGCTGACCCTGTGAGAGCTTTGATATCTTCTGGTCTGCGTAGCCTCCTATATTGAAGCTGTCGAAAAGCTCGGTCTTTCTCTTTGCCGCTGTGTCCTTGTCAAGGTGATGGAGCTGTGCGAAGAAATCAAACATGGTGTTTGCATTCGACTTTGCATCGAGCTTCAGGTCTGTGGTGAGGAATGCGAGCTTTGAGCGCACCTCCTTGGGCGAATCCACAGCGCTCGTACTGCCGTATATCGCATCGCCCTTGTCGGGTCTTATAAGCGTTGCAAGCATTCTCATGGTCGTGGTCTTGCCTGCACCGTTAGGTCCTAAAAGTCCGAAGACCTCGCCGGGTCTTGCTGTAAAGCTGACGCCGTTCACAGCTGTTTTGATACGGCTGTCCAGTTCAAGTGCTTTCCTTTGCTTTTCACTGATCTTGAAGGTCTTCACAAGACCTTCCGCTTTGAGTAATTCCATTTTTTTACCTCCGTTGTTCTTTGTGATGTATCAAATATACCATGCATTTCATTTTATGTCATGCAAAATGGAGTGAATGGTACAAAAATTGTCGTGAGA
>CADBTD010000099.1 GCA_902797535.1 uncultured Ruminococcus sp.
ACACCGGTGTATCATATGTGTTTGACAAGGTCAAGAAGATGATGACCATTGTAATGATAATCATAGCAGCGCTTATGACCGTGCTTATGGAAAGATCCTTCATATCAAAAGAAAAGAGCGAGATAGCCCTGATGAAGGCGACAGGCACAGAAAACAAGAGCATCATCGCTCACCATACACTGAGATTCGCCATAACAGGCGTGGCAGCAAGCATCATCGCATCGGCGCTGACGCTTCCGGCAAGCGCAAAGATAATACCCGGTGTACTTTCGCTGTTAGCAGGCAAGATCGAACTGAAAACAGGCTTTGATCCTGTGGACATATTTGCTGTAAGCCCTGCAATACTGATAGCAGTGCTTACTCTCGGTTCAATGCTCACAGCGCTTTACACCAATACCATCACATCATCTGATACAGCAAGCATAGAATGATCTGAACGAACAGCTTTTTACAGGAGGATAACCATGGAAAATATAATCAAAGCCAAGGATATATGCAAGACATATGTGATAAACAAAAGACAGAACAACGTACTCAAAAATGTTTCACTTGAGATCAAAGAGGGCGAGATGATAGCTGTAATGGGTCCTTCGGGCTCGGGGAAAAGCACACTTCTCTACTGCATCTCGGGCATGGACAGGATGACCTCCGGCGAGGTAAACTTCTGCGGAAGAGATACATCGGGACTCAGTGACAAGGAACTTGCAAAGATAAGACTCAACGATATGGGCTTTATATTCCAGCAGATGTACATGATGAAAAACCTTTCGGTGCTCGATAATATCATACTTCCCGCTGTACGCTCAAAAAAGAAAAGCGAAAGCAGAGCGCAGACCGTTGAACGTGCAAGAGCGCTAATGAGAAAGCTGGGGATAGATGCAGCGGCAGACAACGATATCAACGAGGTATCGGGCGGACAGCTTCAGAGAGCGTGCATCTGCCGCAGCATGATAAATGACCCGAAAATACTGTTCGCAGACGAACCTACAGGCGCGCTTAACCGTGCCGGCTCAGACGGTGTTATGGAGGAGCTACTGAGACTGAACAATGAAGGCACGACTGTAATGTGCGTTACCCATGATCCCAAAGTAGCCGCGAAATGCAGCAGAGTGCTTTATCTGATAGACGGCAGCATAGTGGGCGAAAAAGAGCTGGGCCATTTCAGCGGAGATGAAGCAGAGATGAGAACAAGAGAAAAGGAACTCAACAACTGGCTTATGGAACTTGGCTGGTGACGGCGGGATTTTTCATACAGATATACGGAACGGGGGGACAGCATTAAGAAAGTTCCCCCTTTGCCACTTGTAAATCATGAGAAAATATGATACAATAAACTAAAGGCGGTGACAGATATGACTGATATACTGATAGTTGAAGATAACAAGGAGCTTTCAACGCTTATGTGCGATTTTCTCAGAGCCGAAGGTTATACGGTATCTGCTGCGGAAAGCGGACGGCGTGCAGTTGAACTTTTTGAGAGATACGGCGCAAGGCTCGTGGTGCTTGATATAAACCTGCCGGACATAAGCGGATTTACAGTATGCTCAAAGCTCAGAGAAGCTACCGACACGCCTATACTTATAGTCAGTGCAAGGACCGACAAAGAGGACAAACTCAACGGTTTCGGTCTCGGGGCAGATGACTATATCGAAAAGCCCGTGGATATAGACATTCTCACCGCTAAGATAAAAAGTGTGTTCAGACGCAGATATTCCGAGGATATACTCACAGACGGAGAGATATCGCTCAACCGTTCCGACCGCACGGTAACACGATGCGGCACACCTGTTGAAATGACGACGAAGGAATTTGACCTGCTCGAACTATTCCTTGAAAACAAAGGCAAGGTGCTGAAAAAAGAATATCTGTTCAATACGATATGGGGAAGCGACAGCTTTTCCGAGCCGCAGACACTCAACGTGCATATAAAGCGTCTGCGAACAAAGATAGGCGAAGACCCGAAAGAACCAAAAAAACTCGTGACTGTATGGGGCGTGGGGTATAAGTATATATGAAGACCTACAAAAGGTTTTGTGCAGTGATAATAGCGCTGTTTCTCGCTGTAGTGCTGTCTGCGAACATAAAGCTGATAAAAAGCAGCTCAGATACCGGGGGAATGTACCTTATCGAGGCAAAAAGACTCACCGACCGCATCGACCGTGACGGCGGATTTGACGGAGACCTTTCGGACTTTGACTATATAATCAAAGTCATACCTGAGGACGAATGCGAGGATATATACATTTCGAACGAACCGTATGTTATAATACGTTCGGGAGATAAGTTGTACCGCGCCGAGTACCGAACGGAAAACAACCGCATAAACACTGCCGTGATATTGAATCTGGGATTCGCTGCTTGTCTTGTTTTGCTTGCAGTGACGCTTTTCTCTGTGAAAAAACAGGTCATAGAACCGTTCACAAGGATAAACGATGTTCCTCAGGAGCTTGCTAAGGGAAACCTTGCTGTACCAATACCCGCTGAAAAAAGCAAGGTATTCGGCAAGTTCACATGGGGTGTTGAGATGCTTCGTGAAACGATAGAGGACAGCCGCCGAAAGGAACTTGATATGCAGCGTGACAAGAAACTGCTGCTGCTTTCACTTTCGCATGATATAAAGACTCCCCTTTCCTCTATAAAGCTGAACGCCAAGGCACTTTCACGGGGGCTTTACTCAGACCCCGAAAAACAGAAGACCGCCGCCGAAAGCATCAATACTCACGCCGATGAGATAGAGGTCTTCCTGAAACAGCTCACCGAAGCTGCAAGCGAAGACTTTATGAACTTTGAAGTCAGACAAGGCGAGGAATTCCTTAGCGCAGTCATAAACAAGATAGAGGCAAGATACCGCCCTCAGCTTGAATTGTCAGGTACGGAACTTATAACCGAAAAATATGACGACTGCCTGCTCTGCTGCGACCCCGACAGGCTTGCGGAATGTATGCAGAACCTTATGGAAAATGCCATAAAATACGGCGACGGAAAATACATACGCCTCGGCTTTTCGGAAGAAGAAGGCTGCAAACTGCTCACTGTTTCAAACAGCGGATGCTCCATAGACCCCGAAGAAATGCCGCAGATATTTGAAAGCTTCAGGCGAGGCAGCAATTCTGACGGAAAGACAGGAAGCGGCCTTGGACTGTTCATATGCCGAAAGCTGATGATGCTCATGCACGGCGATGTTTATGCCGAGATACAGGATAACGAATTCTGTGTGACTCTCGTTGTAAAAAAAGCCTGAGCTTTTTCGCATATCTGTCCGACAATATTCTGCACACAACAGGAACGCCCCGAAAACATTAGTGTTTTCGGGGCGTTATCTTCATATCCAACCGCCGTCGGTGCGTATGACCTGACCGCAGATATAATCCGCCTTTCCCGAGACAAGAAATGCAGCGGCATCGGCAACATCCTGCGCTGTGCCGGCACGGGAACAAGGTATGTCATCTATGAGCGACTGACGCTCGTCAGCCGAAAGCTGTGAATTCATTCGGGTGTCTATAAATCCCGGTGATACACAGTTCACCAGTACACCGCTTGGTGCTGTTTCCTTTGCAAGTGCTTTTGTGAAGCCTATGATACCGGCCTTTGCGGCAGAATAAGCGACCTCACAGCTTGCGCCCACCTCGCCCCATACACTTGCTATATTCACTATGTATCCTTTGTGAGCCGACAGCATATCGGGCAGAAACAGCTTTGTAAGCTGCATCGTTCCCACCAGGTCGGAATTCATTATGCTTATCAGCTGTTCATCCGTCATATCCTGAAACAGGCCTATGTATTCACAGCCGCCGTTATTTACAAGTATATCAATGTTTCCCAGCGCTTTGCGGCATTTTTCTGCCGAATCTGCGAGTGTTTCGGGATGTGACAGATCAAAACGAACTGCTGCCGCCGAAACGCCGTATCTCTCTGCGATCTCTGCGGCAAGCGCTTCGGCAGCAGTTTCTCCTCTGAGATAACCTATACATATGTCATGCCCCAGTGCGGCAAATTCCTTAACGATAGCCGAGCCGATAGCCCCCGACCCGCCTGTTATAACTGCTGTCATGATCAGCCTCCTTGTTATTATATAAATATATTATCCTGTCGACAGAAATCATATAATCGCCGCAATATTTTAAATCAATATTATTATATATAATATAAACAATATGCAATATTACGCAATAATAATTATATGACGATCATTAATATTATTATGTGATATGTCCAAACCAACAAATATCCCGAAGGATTTTTATATAGTTTTTTAGATTAAAATCGCTTGACTTGTTTCATATTTTATGATATTATATAAATAACTTAAGCTTAGGTCAAAAGAAATTGGTTTTATTGCAGAAAGGAAAAGGATCATTATGAAGAAACGTATAGCAAGCGGAATAATCGCAGCAGCACTTGCGATCGTACCTTTTACAGGCACAGGCATCAAGTCAGTCGACAAGGTACTGACAAAGAATACAGCTATCACCGCAGACGCAGCCGTAATGCGCGGCGGTCTGTACTATGTCACACACTCTTTCGTGGCATACGGCCCGAGCGGAAAGAAAATGATCACCGCAGGCAACTACATCTCGGTATCCACCTCGGGAATGGCTCTCGGTGTCAACGTAAAGTGGGCATACGATCAGGGATACCTATCATTTATCCGCAGCTAAGCAGGAGCATTCGTGCATAATTGATACTACCTTCTTAAAGACGGGAGAGCAATTCTCCCGTCTTTTCCTATATATTATATCATTCTGTGCAGGATTTTTCAAGTGCAGATAATATATAAAAATATTGATATTTCAGTTATATAAATAATTTATCCAGATGATATCTGAAATATCATTTAAAATATCTATATGTTTATATGATGTTTGTTATAAGAAAATTATATGAATATCTTGTTTTAGAGATAATCACATTCAGCCAATTTGACATAAAACAGCGTTTTTATGCTGATTTTATTTTTGATATATGATTTAAAATATTATCAATTCTGTTTATTTCTTCCAACAATCCGATACATTAAGTTGAAAAATTTCATGTAATATATTATCTTTTTATGTATTGACGATTTTCACATTCTGTGATATAATAAACACGTTCTAAGGCTTAGACAAAAATATTTTAACGCAAAACAAGAAAGGAAAAGATCCGAAATGAAGAAAAATCGCATTATAGGCGGCATACTTGCTGCTGCACTCGCAATCGTACCTTTCACCGGTACAGGTATCGACTCCATAGACAAGGAACTCACAAAGGAGACCGCTATCACT
>CADBTD010000100.1 GCA_902797535.1 uncultured Ruminococcus sp.
GGGGAAAGGGAGTCCAAGAGGGGAAAACCGTAGGGGGAGGGGGAAGAATCATGGGGCGCACTAACACAGGGTCAGAGCCACTCATGAAACCACCCCTGTTCTTCCCTCTCGCCCCGAAGGGTGTCTCCTCTTGTTGCACCAACGTTATAACCCGATTCATCGACACAAAAGAACAGCATAGTAAAAATTGACATGACTATTTACTTTGTCTCATTTCTGTGCTTGTTGATGTAACCACTACTGCTGAGCATCAAAAGGGGAACCCCTCCCCCTTACCTCCCAAGACATTACTTTAGTTCGTTTTGATGCGGCTGCGCCGCATTGGGGTTTTGACAGGAGCCGAGGGTACGGCTCTTTTTTAAGGGACAAACTTACAATGTTTCTCTCTTACTCTCTTACTCCCTTACTGCACTGATTTATCACATTAAAGTATTGCATTATAAAACTAAGGGACAAAGGGAGTAAGAGACAAACTTTTTTATTATGTCTCTTGCCGGTACCATACATTATCCGCTGACTGTGTGCATATCATATAATGAAGAAAGGGGCGATGATATGCTTGCACTGCTTATGAAGATACTCACGGGGAACATACTGCCGTTCGCACTGCACTTTGAGAATGCGGGGAGATTCCCTAAGCCGCTGTCTGCCGCAGAGGAGCGTGAAGCCTTTGAGCGCATGGCAGCAGGCGACCGTTCAGCCCGTGACAGGCTGATATCCCACAATCTCAGACTGGTGGCGCACATAGTGAAGAAATTCGACCCGCCCTGTGCTTCCGAAGCAGATGACCTTGTCTCCATAGGCACGATAGGGCTTATCAAGGCGGTGGAGAGCTTTGACTACAGGAAAGGGTGCCGCTTTGCCACATACGGTGCGAGGTGCGTATCAAACGAGATACTCATGCATTTCCGCTCGGCGAAAAAGCTGTCGGCAGAGGTGCGCATGGACGAACCCGTTGACGTTGACAAAAACGGCAACTGCCTTACTCTGACTGACATACTGGCTGACGATGCCATGCCCCCCGATGAGAAGTGCGGTCTTGAAAACAGCCTCGGGCTGATGCGAAGCAGGATGAACAGCGTGCTTGACAGCCGTGAGCGTGAGATACTCGTCATGCGGTACGGTCTTGACGGCAGACCGCCTCTGCCTCAGCGTGAAGCCGCAAAGGCGCTGGGGATATCACGGTCTTACGTTTCACGCATAGAAAAGCGTGCCCTTGAAAAGCTGCGTGAGGCTATGCTGTGACAATTGTCACTTAAAAACAGTGACTTCCATCACCCGATGTTATTACAGATGACATCTTGAAAACCGCCTTCTGCTGTGATATGATAGATACAGAAAACAAAAACGGCGAAAGGAGGTCTTTACGCTATGCTGTTATATCTTATCATCGTAACATGGCTGATACTGCCCATAGTGCTGATACCCATGAGCATAAGCGAACGGAAGAAAAAGGAAAAGCTGGAACGGTTCTTAAACGAGCTGAAAGCGAGGGGCAGGATATCCGCAAAGGAGAGGGTGACGCTCACTCCCGAGGAGCCCCCTGCCGCCGAGACCGTACCGGAGGGCATATCTGCGGAAAGCCCTGCGGAAGAAACGTCACAGCAGGGCTTCACGGCATACACCGCACCTGCGGCATATGTGCCCTCTGAGAGCGTCACCGCAGAACAGGCGCACGAAGAGAAAAAGATAAAAGTACCCGTACACAGGCAGGAGAACAGGACTGCCGCCGATATCAGCGGACGCAGACACACCGACCCTGCGGCTGTGCTTCTCGGTATAGGTTCTGCGCTGATAATACTTGCGGGACTTGTCTTCTCCACCATGAACTGGACGTATATGACGGACGTTCAGCGCACAGGCATGATAGCCCTGGCGAGCGTGTTCTTCTTTGCAGTCGGCTTGTTCTCGCACAAAAAGCTGAAGCTCGACAACACCGGAATGGCGTTTTACCTGCTGGGCTCGGCATTTGCTTCGATAACCTTCCTCACGGCAGGCTGCTTCGGCCTGATGGGCGAATGGCTGTCTGTCAGCGGCGAAGGCCTACTCATGCTGATGTCGCTCACCACGCTGATACTGACGGGTTCCATGGCGGCAGGCTTAAAGCTGTTCGGCAGGGGCGGCTTCTTCCATGCGGCGCTCTACGGCGGACTTATTTCCTTCCTGCTGATGAGCTTACAGCTTATAGACGACCGTGAGTGGTGGACATTCGCCATGAACCTTGCGGCGGCTGTGCCTATATACATCATATCAAAGCAGAGATACGGAAAAGACGAACACTCGGGTGCAGTAAAGCTGTTCTGCATCATCACCGCCTCTGTACTTACCTTCACTGCGATACCGTATATGCTCGGTATGTGGGAGATACCCGGCATACTTACAGCGCTCCTGTGGCTGGTGCAGGCATATGCATACGGCTTTATCCACAGCGGCACAGCATGGCTCAAATACCTGCATATCATACTGGCAGAGATCATACTTGCCGAAGGCTCTGCCATGTTCACGGAACCTGAAGGCTGTGCCCTTGCAACGGGCATAGGTTCATTCCTGCTTGCGGCGGCATACAGACACTCGCCAAAGATAAGGACTAAGCTGTCCGACTATCTGCCTTCGGGAGTGATGGCATTATGTGCCGCAGCGCTCCTGACCGAAGCCGATACATCGGCATACGGCAAGGCTGCATTGATACTGGCGCTTGCCTGCGCGTTATCTGCATACTTTGCGGTGACTGAAGAAACGGCAAAGGCTCACAGGTATCTTTTGCCGCTGATGACCGCAGGCTTTGCACAGGTCCTTTCGCTGTTCGCATACGCTTCGGTATCGTGGATATCCCGCAATTATTTCGGCCTGCAGATATCATTTGCGCTGATACTTTTCCTGCTCGCGCTCGTGATAAGATACCCGGGCAGGCTGAAACTGCGCTCAGCTGTATCCGACACGGTATTCCCGACTGTGCTCACACTAATGACTATGTCATTCTACTATTACAGCAGTCCCGATGCAGGACTTGTCCCCATGATGCCTCTCGCATTCGCAGTTGTACTGCTGATGACCTGCATCTTCGGCAGCGACAGGATAAGCATCTCTGCGGCCGTGGGAAAGAGGATACTTCCCTTTGCGCTCGTCGGAACAGCTATGGTCTCATACAGATGCGCCTGTGAGAACGGCGAAGTGCTTGCGGGAGTGCTTGTCAGCTTCATCATATGCTGTGCATTGTTTGCGGCACTGCGCTTTATACCGATGATACGCACCGAGACCTCGGACTTTCTCATACCCCTTTCGGCGGCGAACATCTGTCTGGCACTGATGAATGACCACGGTATCGGCGGCGAAGCGCTGACTCCCGTATTCTTCGCATTGCTCAGCGTTATGCTCATAACTTCTGGTCACGGCAAAAACGCACCTGTGTACACTATCATACACCGTATATGCGCTCCCCTGCCCATGTTTGCGGCAGCTGTCGCCTGTGAAGAACTATACAGAGCAGGAACAGGCTATACAGACTACAGCGACACGGTATATCTGCCTGCTGTTATCTTAACGGCGGCATTTGCGGCGGTATCCACCCTTCTTGCACGCCGTGCAAAGGACGAAAGACGCTTCGGATATGTTCAGTCGCAGTACATATGGACTGCCGCAGCAGGCATCATGACACTTATGCCCCTTGCGGAAAAGTCCCACAGCTATTTTGCGGTGACAGCTTGTATGCTGATAAACATATTCCTTTATCTGCTTTCGGCACAGCACAAAAACGATCTGACCTCGATCGTGAATGTGGTCATGATATGCGTATTCGGGAATATGCTTTATGAGATGTACGACAAGAGCCATACATCATCTGACGGGTGGGTGCTGTGTGCGGTGATGACACTGCTGTCGGTGCTGATGATAAGCGGCAGAAGGCTTTTCCCGAACAGCATCATATGCAGGGAAAACGGCGCTGTAAAGGCAGACACGGCGGCATTCGGCGTATTCATTGCGGCAGGCATGATACTTACTTCAAATACAGGTATGTCCGACAATGCGATATTCAGCATGGCACTGCTGCTCTCTGCGGCAGGCACGGCGAACCTTATAAGACGTGACACTCCCGCCGGGCAGAGAAAGATACTTCTCACGGTGGCTTCGGGAATGCTTTGTATGCTTGTATGGACAAGACCGTTCCTCATATCTGACGTGCCTGCGGTAAATGCAAAGATAAACCTTCTGCCCCTGCTGATGTTCAGTGCGGCAGTGAGATACATCTGGCGTGAACAGCCCGATATGTCCGCTAAGGCGAGCTTTATAATAAACATTTCCGCAATGGTGTTCCTTATGTATGATGCGCTGACATATCAGAGCCTTGCGAACACCATATTCATCATGGCAGTGGTGCTGTGCATAATGCTGTGGGCATTCTGGAAAAAGAATGCAAAGTGGTTCGCTGTTTCTGCGGCAAGTCTTTCGGGAATGACACTGTACATCACTCGGGACTTCCTGGGACGGCTTGAATGGTGGGCATATCTGCTCATAGCAGGTGTGATACTCGTAACAGCGGCGGCAGTAAACGAATACCTCAAAAGCCGCGGCATGACCGCCAAAGACCTTAGCAACAGGATAAAGGAAAGGTGGCAGAGATAAGCTGCATAACACCTCTCATAAACAAAATGCCCCTACAGGACCTGTTTCCTGCGGGGGCTTTGCTCGCTATGTTATTTTCTTCCTCGTGCGGATATGATGGATACCATCTCGCCTACGTTTTTCATGCCCGATACCTCGCCCATCTTGAAGCGGAGACCGAATTCGTCCTCGACTGCGCCGATAAGATTTATATGCTCTATGGAATCCCATTCGTCGATGTCGTCTGCGGTGGTCTGAGGTGTCAGTGTGATGGAATCGTCATCGAACACATCACGGAATACCTCTGTAAGTCTCTTGTAGATCTCTTTTTCGTTCATTGTTCAGTCCTCCGTTATATCAATATATTTGGTTTTGAACTCATAGCTTTCGGCATCAAGCTCGAAAATGCCCTCGCCTACCTCGGCAAAGCCGAAAACATCGGGGTAAAGGCGGCTTACCATCTTGTTTTTCGCAGTGGGAAGATACACTCCCACTATCTTCTTTATGCCCCTCGCCTTAGCCTTCCGCACAAGCACATCCAGCATCGCAAGCTCCATCTCACGCTTGAGCACACGGCAGCTCATGAGCCACAGAGTTATCTCAAGGGTGTCGGCGTCCTTTATCTCCCCAACTACTACCGATACAACGCCGTTGTCGCCGCAGTTATCGGTGAGCTTTCCGTAGAGGGTGATATGGCTGTCTGAGGTCATGAAGCCCTCCATCTGCTCTGCGGTAAAGCGTCTTGTGGTGAGATTGAACTGGTTCGACTTATTGGTAAGCTGTGAGATACGCTTTAGGTATATGTCCCTGAAGCCGCATATCTCGGCTTTCATCTCAAGGCTCGTCAGGTATTCGCCGTAGTCGCCTGCATTTGCGGCAAGCTCGGCACGCTTTGCGTTGCGGCGGTACATCTCGTTTCTCGAAAGGTCGTCTGCCGAGATCGCCACAGGCTCAAACCAGCCGCCTCTGCTTATGGTCTGGATATAGCTCTCGGGGCGCTCACCGTCAAGCTCGGGCACAGCCGCCTCGGGGATAGTCCTGCCGACTATGGCACGCTCGGCGGGGTTGTCGTCTGCAAAAACTATAGCTGACGGCAGCAGGTCAAGCTGCTGCACCGTTTCAAGCAGGTTCCTGTCCTTAGGCTCCCAGTTTGCCTTGATAAGCGCAAAGTCCTCGGGACGTACAGCGCCTTCGGGGTGGGAAAGCCCTGCAAGGGCGTTTTCCTCTTCATTTTTTGAGCATACGGTAAGGACCACACCCAGCTTTGAGAGGTCCTTCACATACTGCTGAAATTCGTAATATGACTGTGCTGTGCCTGTTTCCTGACCTATCTCGAGGGCATCTACTCCGTCATCACCCACGATGCCGCCCCACATGGTGTTGTCAAGGTCAAGGGCAAGGAGCTTTTTGTTCCTGCCGTAAAGCGACTTGACTATCAGCGAGAACTTATATGCCACCGAGGGAACGGCTTCCCTTGCGCACATATACTTGTACATATACCAGTAGCTGCGGTCGTGCCAGCGTTCAAGGCCGTATTCGGCGGCTGTTCCCGCAAGGTCGAGAAGCAGTATATCGCCCTTCTGTGCGTGCCTTGCAAATTCAAGATCCAGATAATTCACCGCATAGCCCGCGCCGCGTATGTCCCAGCTGTCCATGCTTCCCATGAGAGCATAGAACGGTGCGTCAAAGTTGTTCTGCACTATGGGGCAGCCGAACCTTTTCAGCTTTTCCCATAACTGTTCAAACCTCGAAAGCTCGGCGTCAAGTCTTTGCTGTGCCTCTTCTGCGGTAAGTGCGGGGTCGCTTCTCAGCCGCAGATTTGCCTGAGATGTGCATACCCACACAAGGTCGGGTGCGAACTCTTCAAGCTCGTCGTTGCCGAAAACGCCGTCCTCCCAGTATTTATTGTACTCGCTCTGCCAGAATTCGGGCTCTATGCCGTTATTCAGCAGAAACAGCTCGGCCGCCGAAACTATATCATCGGTGGTTGAGCCTCCGAGAACGGCTATGCGCTTTTTTATGCGCTCGGTGCCGTCTTCTGAGAGCTGACGCTTCAGTGCCCTGCGCTTTTTAAGTATATACTGCGCATCAAAGGGGTATTCAAGTTCTTTCATCTGATATTCTCCTAAAATGCAAGACTGCCCTTAGCGAGCAGTCAGGCATTGAAATAATTTACCATTCCTCATAGGTGCCGTCGTCCCCTGTGTTTTCTGCGGCATCAGTCTGAGCTTCGCCGCCCTCGCCGTTATCGGCAGGCTGTTCGGGAATGACCGTTTCGGGCTCGGTCTGTGCGGGCTCTCCGCCTACGTTCACGTCATAGCCCTGCTGTATGCGGATATTTCCGATAGCGTTTATATGGGATTCTGTATGTGCCGCCGCAAGGGATACAGCGAACAGAACGTCGGTAGCTCCGACTTTTCTGATGAAGTCTACGGAGTTTACTTCGCAGTATCTGAAATCCACAACGTATATCTTCTCGAAGCCGTGTGTGAGATAAGGCACGAGAGCGTTTCCGAAGCTGTCCTTGATTATGACCAGCGTTCTTCCGTTGTGTACGGGAGTTTCTATCTCGGCGATGATATCGTCGGTACCGAGGATAGCTGAGTAGCAGTTTATGCCCTCGGCGTAGTCAAAGAACAGTGAGCCGCCGTACTGCGGGTCTGCAAATGCCTCGTTATAATATGTCACCTTGAGCTGTGAGTCGTTGTCGGGCTTGTGATAGATGAAGGTATCGGGGTTCTGGTTGAGCTCTTCATCATAGTTGCTGTATGCATACATGGTGCCGACAAAGTTCTCTATCTTGTATTCCTTGTAGGTCTTTAGGTCGGGGAAATCGAACTGCGCCTTCTGTGAGAACACCTGTGCCGCATAGTAAGCGCCGAGAGGCTGCCAGTGGTGGTCGGTGCGTGAGTAGATATACTCGCCCTTGTGAGCGTCAAGAGTATCGTAAACGTCGATATTCATGACACCCGACAGATTGTTTCCGATATTGGTTATGCAGTCATGCTGTGAGGTGAACTGGTCTTTCAGGTTCTTGGGCAGGTAATATGCCGCAGAGGTGGGCATATTCATGGTGTAGATATTTATGGCACTGCCCAGGTCTTCACGGTATTTGTTCACGGTATCGGCGTATTTTTTGCCTGCCTCAAAGGTACCGTTGAATGCACTGAGAGCACGGACGTTCTTTCCGTGGCCTGCGACTACAACGCTTCCGAGCCATTCGCCGTCGTCAAGCTCTTCGGGGACTTCCGCCAGCTTTTCGGTCTCGGTCTTCTTTTTCTTTGTAGTGGTAGTGGTCTTCTTCATATTGCTGAAATCGGTGTTGAGTGTGACCTGAGTAGTAGTGGTCTCGGGCTGAGGCTCAAGCACCTCTTTCTTGGCGGTGAGGTCGCCTGTTATCTTTACATCATGGAGCTTGATACCGAACAGGTTCGAGAACTTTGCCGAAACGGGCTTCAGATCTTCTCTGCCGGGGATAGTATCGGTGTACCATGTGGTAATGTCGGTGAAATAGCTGCCGTCGAGCACAGCGGAAAGTGTGAACTTCGGCTTTTCGGCAAGATTGCGGTTCTCCGAACTTATAAAGCCGCTCTGACGCTTGCACACGAGCAGGTACAGGCAAAGTCCGAAGAATATGGCGCAGCATACTATCACATTCACGATAGCAAGCTGTTTTGTGCGTATCTCGCTTGCGGACATGACTGCCGCCGCAGGCTGTTCAGACTTAGGTACAGATGTCTGCTTCATCTCAGCTGCCGCAGGTGCTCTCTTCTTTTCTGCCGCAGGCTTTGGTGCATTTGGTGCAGGCCTCTGCTGAGGAGCACGCTTCGGCTGAGAGGGTCTTGCCGCAGGGGCTTTCGGTGCTGCCGCAGCGCCTATAACTGCCGCAGAAGATGCCGCAACTGCCGCAGGAGCTGCCGCCATTTCGGGGATTCCCGTCTTTACGGGAGCTGCCGTCTTTACGGGGGCTGCCGTTTTTACCGGAGCGGATGTCCTGCCCGATACCTTGGGCATTTCCTTTGTCTTTGCCGCATCATCGCTCTGTGTCGCGGGCTTATCCGCAGCCATTTCGGCTGTGACTTTGCCGAGCACTCTTGTTTTCTCGGTGTCTGTGTCCTGCTGTTCTTCTGCCACAGGAACAGGCTTCGGCTTCTGAGGTCTTATGACAGGCATAACGATGGTGCTTTCTTCATCAGCCGCAGAGGTCTTCTCAGCCGCTGACGGCTTTTCGGTGCCGCTTACCGGAGCATCGCCCATCGAGGCTTTTTTGCGGACATCGGGTGGGATAGTTATGCGTATTGCCTTGCGCTGTTCTGTCTTGATGTTGAGCGAAACTCTGCCGCCGTCCGCAAGTGCGGGATTTCCCCAGATCTCTGCGATCTGGTCGACCATTTTCTGCTCCCTTTCCTTGCGTTCCTTCTCTATGGCAGCCATGCGTCTGCGCTCTTCTATCTCAGCCTTTCTCTTTCGCTCTTCTGCTGCAAGTGCGGCTGCCTTTTCTTCCTTTTCCTTGCGCTCACGTTCAAGCTGTGCGGAGGTCTTGGGGGGCAGCTTGCTCCTGCGGTCGGGGTGAGGCTTGTCAGGCTGTTTTTCCCCGACAGGCTCCTGCGCAGGCTTTTCCGCTTCGGGACGTGCCCCCTGCTTTGGCTGTGAGGGGTGCTTTCTGACAGGCGGCTCCTGCTTTACGGCGGCAGGCTTTTCGGGTACGGCAGCTTTCTCGGCAGGATCATGCTTTTCGTCCTGCGGAACAGCTTTTTCCTGCGGTGCGGTCTCCTGCACCTTCGGTATCTCCTGCACCTTTTTTTCGGGTGCGGGAGCATCCTGTACGTCAGACTGTTTCTCAGCCTGAGATACTGTTTTGTTTTTCTTTTTTCCGTTCAGTTCGGCGAGCATCCGTTCAAAGTCATCATCTGCACGGTGATCCTTGAACTTCATCTCGACCTCACGGACGGAATCTATAAGCTCGTCGGCTTCTTTTATCAAATTATCGTCCATGGTCTTTCACCTCGTCAGAATCTGAAATAAAGGAACGGATTGTTTGTTGCGTTGAGCAGAAGTATCGAGGACAGTATCAGAAGTCCCGCATTTACAGCGATACCCACTGCGGACAGTGTGGCCTCGGCTGATGAGCCGCCCTTCTGCTTTGCCTTGTCTTTGATGAACTTCACTGTGGGGATACTGAACAGCACCGCCGCAGCGAAGAGGAATACATACTGCATGAATATGTTGAAGGCAACGGTGTTCGTGCCCTTGCCGAGACCGACAAGCGCCTTGAAGAACCTGCCCATAGCCGGCATACTCTCAAAGTAGAATATACCGAAGCCTATGATTATGACTGCCTTTGTATAGATATGCGCTATAACGGCGGGCAGCTTTTTCATCTTCTTTTTGCCGATAAGCGTTTCTATGAATACGAACAGTCCGTAGTAAAGTCCCCACAGAACGAAGTTCCAGCTTGCGCCGTGCCAGAGTCCTGTGCAGAACCACACAAGGAACAGTCCGCCGTACTTTCTTCTTTTGCCGAATATCGGCACATAAAGCAGGTAATCTCTGAAAAACGAACCCAGCGATATATGCCATCTCTGCCAGAACTCGCTTATGGTCCTGCACATGAAAGGATAGTTGAAGTTTTCGTCAAAGTGGAAGCCGAATATGCGTCCCAGGCCTATTGCGATATCCGAGTAGCCCGAGAAATCGAAATAGTACCACAGTGCAACGAGTGCCGCACCGTACCATGCACCGAAGGCGGTAAGTGACGCTGTAGCCTTGTAGCTGTCGGCAGCTTCACCGAACACTGCTGTGACCGCAGAGTTGAGATTGTTGGCTATGATGACCTTTTTTGCTATACCGATTATCACACGGGAAAAGCCGTAGGATATATCCTCAAGCGAGGCATGGCGGTCGTCTATCTCCTCTGCTATGAGGGAATATCTTACGATAGGGCCTGCCACAAGCTGAGGGAACATGGATATATAGAGCAGATACTTTCTGAAGCTGCGCTGTGCGGGAGTCCTGTCCCACCAGCAGTCCATCGTATAGGAGATATTCTGGAATGTGAAGAATGATATTCCGATGGGCATATGCATATGGGGCACGGGGATATTCACCCCGGGGATAAGGTTTATGTTTTCGGCGATAAATCCGCTGTACTTGAACACGCCGAGAAGACCTATGTTTATCACAAGTGCCAGCGCCAGGTACTGCCGCCCCTGTTTCGTGTCGCGGTGCTTTTCAAGCAGCTTGCCCGCTGTGAAGTTCACCAATGTGCTGAATATCAGCAGCAGTATATAAAGCTGTTCTCCCCACGCATAGAATATGAGCGAGAACAGAATGAGAACGTTGTTCTTCATCTGTATCTTGGGTGCTATAAAATACAGTGCCAGACAAAACGGCAGGAACAGATATAGAAATAGATTATCAGCAAAGACCATCGGCTGTTGCTCCTCTGTCAATTATTTTTACTTTACTTCATGTTTTTCCGACGGTTTTATATAAAATACCGTATAAAACCACATCTTACATTATAGCACGACTTTTTATATTTGTCAACTGCATTTTTGTACAAAAAAAATCCCTCTCCGTAAAAGTGCGAAGAGGGGGTATAACAGTCGGTTATGTGTCAAGCATTATGCCTTGAGCCATGCACAGGCGATATCAAGCGCCTCATAAAGGCTGTCGCCTTCGGCTTTCTTGTCGATCTTGGGCGGCATAGTGGTCGCCATTCGGCGTATGCGAACCTTGTCAGCCACCTCAAGCTTGCCCTGCTTTGATGTGCTGAGTATCTCGATCATTACTACATAATCATCGTACATATTTCCGAAATAGATCGTATTATCCTTTCTTACAAGGGGAAGGCCCTTATAAGTGAAAAACTTCTTGTCTTCTGCCATCATTATGCCTCTTTTCTCCGCTGCTGTATAAAGTCTTATGCGGAAACTGCGCAGCGGTGCTGTTCCGTATGATATGACTCGCCCTTTTCGTCGGGCTTGCGTATGATTCTTATCCGATAAAACGATTCAAAGCTGCGCTCTCGGCAAGAGCGCATCTCTTCTCTGTATTGATTATACCATATTTTTTCTCATTTGAAAAGCCCTTTTTATAAAAAAGTGACAATTATCACGAAAATTTCAGTTTTACCGAACATTTTCAGTATATCATGGACAGTATGAAAATCCTGTCGATATATGAAAATATAAAAAAATATTATTTCGACAGTCTGCGTCAATAATCCTGGTCAACTGTGCCGCCGTTCTTGACTGCATCGAGGTTTTTCAGGAATCTGTCAGTCCATTTCGACTGGATACGGTAGCAGGTCCTGCCGTTCAGTTTAGCGATAGAGCGTCTTTCGGTGTCGCGGAAGAGTTCTATCTTATCGGTGTAGCCGTCATTGGTGACGACCTCAAGGGTGAGATAGGGGTCGCCTTCGGGGGCTCCTTCAAAGACTATCTCGCTGGTGGGACAGGTAAGGAAGAACTGATAGAAGCCCTTGAAACTGTCAAGGTCAGCATCTTTACCGTCAAGCTTTACCGATTCGAGAACATCTCTGTCGCCGTCCTTGCCCGAAGTGAGAGCAAAATCAGCGTTCTCTTCGCCCGAAACCTTGAATTCGGCGACATCTGTGACCATATTCCAGGTCATAAGGCCTGTGATGACATCGCCCGGTTTAAGGGTCATCCATGGAAGTGCCGAGGCATCGACTTTCCAGATGCAGTCCTTGCCTTCAGCGCCGTCGATAGTACAGTAATATGCAGACACGGCGGACTGTTCGACACCCTTTTCGTTTTTCTCGTGGTACTCATTGCCTATGGTCAGGGTATAATCATAGCCGTTTCCCGTGAAAGTTATGACAGCGTTGGGGTCATCCATGCCGTATTCGGTCTTTTGTTCATCTGTGGGGAAGACAACCTCGGCAGACATGGCGGTAAGGCCGTAAAGCGAGTATATGACATCGCTGGACTTAACGCCGTCAAGGTATGAGAATATAGGTTCAGTCATGACCTGTGCCGACGGCATATCGGCATTTGAACGCTCATTGCTGCCGTCATCGGTCTCAAAGACCATATCATAGTCAAGGTCTTTGCGTTTCAGGGTGAGCTTGCCGAAATTCTGAGACGGGTCTTCTGTCTTGGCTATAAGGGTGCAGTCGATGAACTGTTCCTTTGGCTTCATATAAGGTTCAAGCACGCTTGTGAGCACCATGTACACATCACTGCTGAGTTTTTCGCAGAAATAGCAGTAGCGGTCGTCATGTGCCTTGTCGCCTATGCAGAAAGTTCTTGTACTGCCGTCGGCAAAGTCTATCTTTATTTCGGACAGCGGTTCGGTAAGACCGTATTTGCTCAGGTCTTCCGCTCCCTTTTCAGCGAGCTTGTATGCGCTGAGGTTACAGAGAGCGCCCGCAACGTCATTCACCTTTATCTGCGCGAGGGAAAGTCCCTTTATCTCGTCGATATAGGCGTTGTCCTTTCCGCTTGCAGATGCACCCTCAAAGGTATATCCGCCCTGACTGTTTGTCACGGTCACTTTTGTTATATCGTTCACACCGACTTCAAGTATAGGTATGCTTTCTTCGTCTGCTTCGGAGCTTGAAACAGAAGTCTCGGAGGAGCTGTCACCGGGGACCTTATCCGCACCTGTGAGCTTCATAACGCCGAGGGTCGCTCCAAGTGCCGCAAGCACCACTGTACCTATCACGATGCCTCTTGTCTTTTCGTTCATCTTATTACCTGTTCTTTCTTCTGAGCCATATTATCAGACCTATCATGAGAGTTACCACAGGGATAACGCCTATGAATATGATCTTGAGTGTGCTTATCTGCTCGGCGGTTATATCGAAGATATTTGCGCTGATGACCTTCGGCTCGATAGTCATGCCGTTTGAGGTCTTTCCTGTCATGCTGTTGCAGAGACTGAGCATATAAGTGCGGTTCTGGAACTGGTCAAACATAAGGAACTGGTCAGACACGATATCGGGAGAACCGAGCACAAGAACGTTTGACACGCTGTTGCTTCCGCCCTCTTCAAAGCTGGTCTTGGAAGATAATGCCATATATGTCTGTTCGCCTGTACTGAGAACTTTAGTTTTTATTTCACGATTTGTACTACCTTCCTCATCAACGTCTACGACATTAGCATAAGCTGTTGATTTAACAAGCGCTTCAGTTTTAAGTTTTCCAGAGCCATCTGACAGCAGTTCTATCGGTTTTGAATAGGAAAGAAGTATCTGAGAATTTTTTATATCAATATCGTCTGCATATGTTTTTGATATGCTATTTGATATAGTATAGTTGCCTGATGAATAATGATCATCTGTTTCTTGAACCCAACCGTCGCCCACTGCGATATTGTATTCTTCAAGGAATTCGGACAGATTGGGTGTTGACTGCTGGCCGTAGCTTGCGATGTATATGAGCTGTTTGCCCATATTGCCGTCATTTGCCACGAAGTCGTCCACCTTCTTTATCTCGCCCTCCATATAATCCGATGCAGGTGCGGGGATAATGCACATATCGGTGCCTTCGGGGATATCCTCTGAGGTGATGTTTATCTCCTTTACAGAGTAGCCGTTAGCCTTTAACAGCTTGGTGAAGTAGCTTATAGATGCAAGCTCGTTCCTGCCTGTGAGCACGCAGACCTCAACGGGGTCGGGATCGGTAACTGCTATAAGAGCCGAAATAAATGCCTGGTCGGCTGAGGAAGCCTCAACAAGGCTGCGCTGTACGGCAAAAGCGAAGACGTTGGAATCACCGCCGCCTATGACCTGCGTGAGATAGTCCTCGGCGCTTACACCGTAAGACTGTGCTTCCTCTTCGACTTCGGGCTTGAAGGTGATAAGGTCTAACAGAGAGACCTCGCGCACTCTTCTGAGCGCCTTGCCGTTTTCATCTGTCATTGCATTGCCGTTCTCGTCAAGAGAGGGACTTTCGGCTATCATGCTGAACGCCGTTATCTCCTGGTCGGTATACTCGCTGACTATATCGGGGTTTGAGTCTATGTCGATATACTCAACGGTGATATGGCTGTTATATTCGGTGTATCTTTTCAGCACCTCGGCCGCCTGCTTGGTGTATTCGTTGAGGGAAGTGAAGTTTTCCTCGGAAGCAAATACACGGAACTTAACGTCGCGGTCTATGCTTTTTACATATTCCTCGGATTTTTCCGAGATGCTGTACTTTGCGTTTTTGGTAAGGTCAAGGGTCAGCGGATACTTTTTGAAGAACACGCCCGCTATTATATTCACCAGCACTACCACCGCTGTGAATATAACGGTGGATACAGCCGCAAGAGTGCCGTATTTGAGCTTCTTTTTGCCATTGCCCTTCCTGCGGGACTTTTTGCTGCCGGTATCCTCTTCAGCCTGCTCGGCTTTTTTCATATCATTTTCGGGTGCCTCGTCAAAGGTCACCTCGATCTGTTCCGCCGAAGACTGCTGATCATTTTTGTTTTCACTCATTGGTCCATAGCCTCCTTTGGTTTATGCCCAGCGGCGCTTTTCAAGTATGCGCACGGTGAAGAAAAGGAACATCACTACCGCACTTATAAAGAAAAGCACATTGGAAAGATCGAAAAGTCCGTAGGTAAATCCCGTGTATCTCTCAAAGAAGGAGAGCTTTGTAAGGATATCCTCTACAGGCTTCCAGGGAAGAAGGCCGCCGATTATAGACAGGATATTCAGGGCAAGAATGGTGATAAAGCTGATGACAGCCGCCACTACCTGACTTTCGGTGAGGGAGCTGCAGAAAATGCCCACAGCTATGAAAGAGCCTCCGAAAAGCTCAAGTCCCACTATATTTCCTATGATGACCAGCCAGTCTACCTCAGCAAAGCCTGCAACTATCAGCGCATATATCACCGTAACGGCTACTGCGCAGGTGTAGACAAGCAGTGCTGCGAGGAATTTTCCCGCAACTATGCCGCCCAGACTTACGGGAGCGGTCAGAAGGCACTGGTCGGTCTTGGTTCTTTTGTCGTCCGACATGGTCCTCATGGTAAGTATAGGTATAAGCACCACAAGTATCATCATAAGATCACCGAACATGGCGGTCATGTCGGTGCTGCCGTTCTGTATCGACGTTGTAGTGAAGAAAAACGCCGAGAAGAAATAGAATGCGGCAAGGAATATATAACCTATAGGTGAGGTGAAATAAGCCTGCACCTCACGTCTGAATACAGCGCTCATTATTCGTCAGCCTCCCCTTGTGAATTATCGCCCAGTGTCAGCTTGAGGAATATATCCTCAAGGCTCATCTCGGCGCTCCTGAGTTCGAGTATCGGCCAGCCTTCCGCAGCCATGCTGCCAAAAAGCTCACGCCTGATGTCAGTGCCTTCGGAAGATTCTATGCGGTATTCAAAAACACCGTCACGCTCGTTGACCTTTTCGCACTTTCTGACACCCTTGATGGCCTTTACGGCCTTTGTCACCTTTTCGGTGTCGCCCTCTATCTTGGCGGTGAGTATATGAGCGCCCGTCAGCTTGTCTGACAGTGCTGTTTCGGTATCATCGGCGACTATCCTGCCTTCGTTGATAACGATTATCTTGTCGCACACTGCCTGCACCTCGCTGAGGATATGGGATGACAGTATGACTGTATGGTTCTTTCCGAGGCGCTTTATGAGCGTTCTTATCTCGATTATCTGCTTCGGGTCAAGACCTACGGTAGGTTCATCAAGTATAAGCACCGGCGGATTTCCCACAAGTGCCTGTGCAAGTCCCACACGCTGTCTGTAGCCCTTGGAAAGGTTGCGTATAAGTCTTTTATAGACGTGGTCTATCTTCACGAGCCCGCATATGTCCTTCAGATGCGACACACGGGGCAGCTTGCATTTTTTCAGGTCGTAGATGAAATTAAGATATTCCTTTACGGTCATATCCATATACAGCGGAGGAAGCTCGGGCAGGTAGCCTATGTTCTTCTTCGCCTTTATCGGGTCTTCAAGTATGTCGACACCGTCTATGAGCGCTTGTCCGCCCGTTGACGATATATATCCTGTGAGCATATTCATTGTAGTTGATTTTCCCGCACCGTTAGGCCCGAGAAATCCGAGTATCTCACCGTCATTTGCAGTAAACGAGATACCGTCTACCGCACGCTTGTCCCCGTAATGCTTTGACAGATTTCTGACCTCTATCAAATCAGGTCACTTCCCTTCGGAAATATTGATAATGCGCAGAATTTATGCGCTCACGAAAAATATTCTATTACTTTGTTGTGACAGTCATATGACAATATCACGAAACATAGTTCATCTTCATTTAAGACTGTGCAGCACCATCCTGTGCTGCCTTTTTCATGCCGAGAGCGTCAAGCACATTCTGCTCATAGTCCTCAAACTCGAGCACTTCGCTGCTTTCATGCTCCACAGTGGTCTCCTTGCCAAGAACGATATTTCTCTCGTAAAGGTTCGTGAAAACAGGTTCTCCTGTGGATTTATCGCAGTAGAGCACTGAAAAATGAACGTTCTGCGGCTTTCCCGTATTGGCAAGAAGGTCATCGGAAAGCTGCTGCATCTTATTCAGCATCTCATTTTCGTTATACCTGTCAAAGAGGTATACTCTTACGAAAGTGAACACATCGGTCTTGGATATCTCTTCTGCGAGGGAGCAGTCTGCGAGGGAGATGCCGTCTTTCTTCGACACGCTTTTCTTCACCATGTCGTAAACGTCCTTGTCACAGCCCTTGCCCACAGTAAGCGGAGCAAGCTCGCAGGACAGCGCCTGCACCACGAAGGTACTGCCCGTGAAAGTATAATCCGTGTCCTCCTGCCATTCGCCTGCGTCGAAATAGTTCTTCACGGTGTTATTGTAAAGCTCTGCGGATATTATGTCAGTTATCTCGCCTGTGACGCTGAAATACATATCAATGTCGGAGCGTGCCTTGTCAAAGGCCTTGTCATCGGTCTTTTCCGCAGGGGTAGACAGCAGCTCCATATCATGCTTGACACCGTTTTTATCGGCGTATTCTATTTTCCAGCGCCTGTAGCCTACGGTCTTTTCCTTGCCCGATCCGCTGTCGTTGACGCTGTACTGTTCTTTTGCCACAAGTTCAACAGTGTATTCATCCTTGAAAGTGTAGTCAAGGAACTTTGCGTATTTTTCGGGGTAGTCAACACCGTATGTGCTTGTTTCACCGCAGCCCGAAGCCGCAAGTGCCATTACCGCTGCCGCAGCAGCCGAAATTACTCTTTTATTCACTATGTTCACCTCTTTGTTCAACGACCGGCGATCTTCGTCAGGAAAAATGCCGGCAGAAACGTCACTGCCGGAGCCGCTGCCTTCATCAGAAAAAGCACGTCCTTCCTGAGATCCTTGCTGCTCCGATACCCACAAAGATCTTTCCCTGTTCGGTGTCGGTCTTTACGGTAACGTTTCTTTCGCTCATGATAATGTCCTCATATGCTGAAATATTCTTTTGTAAATTCTGTATTGCGGCCGATCTCTTCTTTAAGTTCGGCAAATGATGCGAACCTTTTTTCGGGGCGGACGAACTCGTAAAGCTCGGTCGAAAGCGTCTGTCCGTAAAGGTCGCCGCTGTAGTCTATAATAAATGTCTCGGCAAGCGGCGGAGAGCCTTTCCCCACCGTCGGCTTGACACCTATATTCGTCACGCCTGCATAGCTTTTTCCGCCTATGGTGACTTTTGAACAGTACACGCCGAACCTCGGCAGTGCGAGCCCTTCGGGGAAGGTCTGGTTTATGGTGGGGAAATCCCACGTCCTTCCGAGCTGTGCCCCGTGTATCACCTCGGCGGTAAGACGCCATCTGTAGCCCAGAAGCGCATTTGCGTGAGCTATCTCGCCCGCCTGTATGAGCTCCCGTATGCGTGTCGAGGACACTGTTTCCCCGCCTATCGAGAGCTGTTTTACCGTAACGGTATCTATGCCTCTTTCGGCGCAGAGCCTTCTCAGCTCGGCGCTGTCGGCGGCACCGCCTTTACCGAAGCGGAAATCCTCACCGCACACGGCGCATACTGCGTGCATTTTTCCGACCAGCACCCTGTCGATGAATTCCTCGGCAGAAAGCTCTCTCAGCTTTGAGAAGTCGGCGTCGTAAACATAGTCTATGCCTGCTTCTTCGAGCCGCATGAGCTTGTCCTCGTCGGTAAGCAGCGCATCGAGCCGCCCCTTTGAGGTCACCGTCATGGTATCAAATGTAAAGACGGCCGCACCTGCATGGAGCGCCTTTGCACGTTCACACGCTGCTCCGAGCACTCTTCTGTGTCCGAGATGCACGCCGTCAAATATCCCGAGCGCCGTCACGGTATTCGTGCCTGTGCGCTCATCACGGCTTATTATTTTCAATGCTATCTGTCCTTAGTAAAGTCAGTAGAAATTTGTTCTGCATCTGAAAGCTCCGCCCTCAAAACCGCCTGTACCGAGAAATCCGCCGTCAGAGCCGTAAACTCTGAAAAGACCGGGACATATCTCCCTGCCCGTCTGGTCGGGTCTCAGTCTGACGCCGTTTTTGTAAAGGCGTGTTTCGTGCTCTCCGAGCCTTATCTCGTCATACACCGAAAATACGGTGTCAACAGGTATCAGCAGGTCTTCGGGGATCCCGTTCTCACACAGCTTTTCTATCTCGGGGATAGTAAGGCAGCGGTCAAGCGTTATACCGTCAGACCTTGTTCTCACAAGGGTGGTCATCACTCCGCCGCAGCCGAGCGCCTCGCCCAGGTCATGGATGATCGTGCGGACATATGTACCCTTTCCGCAGTCTATCTCAAGAGTGCCGCTCCTGCTCTGCTCATCATAAGCGGTGACTTCGAGCCTGTCCACCCTTGCGGGTCTCGGCTCACGTTCGATGACCTTGCCCTCTCTGGCAAGCTCATACAGCTTTCTGCCGCCAACCTTGACTGCTGAGTACATGGGCGGTATCTGCATGATATCTCCCCTGAGCGTTTCAAGCACCCTGTTTATCTCGTCAAGGGTCACCTGCCTGCCGCTTTCCGAAAGCACGCTGCCGCTTATATCCTGTGTATCGGTGGAAAGACCGAGCCTGAATCCTGCGGTATAGCTTTTCGAGCTGTCGGGCATTATGCCGAAGCACTTTGTCGCCTTTCCCACAAGCACAGGCAGAACGCCTGTCGCCATAGGGTCAAGCGTTCCTCCGTGACCTATTTTTTTTGTGTGAAGAACTCCCCTCAGCTTTCCCGCAACGTCAAAGCTCGTCCAGCCTCCGGGCTTGTTTACGGGCAGTATACCCGTAAGCATATCATTCATCTGCGCTCACCCCGAGCACCTCGGATACAGCGCTGAGCACCTTTGCCTTGACCTCGTCAAGAGTGCCCTCTATCTCGCAGCCCGCAGCCCTTATATGACCGCCGCCGCCGAATTTTCTGCAGAATGCCGAAGCGTCCATTTCCTCGGTGGTGCGCACCGAGAGCTTGAACACCTTTTCGTGGCGCTGCTTTATGGTTATGCCGCAGACAACGCCATCAACGGTGAGAGGTATCGACGCAAGCCCGTCAAATTCGGCAGGCTCTGCACCGCTTTCCTTCATCATCTCTGTGGTAAGGCATATCACCGAGCAGCGGTCATCGAAGTAATACTCCATCTCCGCTGTCATCATCTGCTCTACCCTGAGTCTGTCCTTGCTCTTGATATCGAACATCTTGCGGTTTATCTTCACAAAATTGAAGTTGAACCGCATAAGGTCAGCTGCCGCCATATGTGCCTTCGGGGTGGTATTTTCATATTTGAAGCAGCCCGTATCGGTAGCTATGCCCGTGTAAAGGCAGGCCGCCTCATGGTCGGATATGGGTATATCCTCTGCCCTCATGAATTCGTAGAGTATAAGGCACGCCGCAGATGCTTCTGCGTCGAGGAGCGTCTGCTTAGCGAACATCTTGTTCGATACATGGTGGTCTATGCAGACATCTATCTTTCCCGCATACTGCATAAGGCGCGAGCCTAAAAGCTGCTCGTCGGCTATATCCACTGCAACTATCGTTTCGGGCTCGAAGTCCTGCTGATAATAGCCGTCGTAAAGGAAATTGTATCTTACGGGAAAGTTCTCGCTGTTGACAACATTCGCCTGCTTATCCATTTCCCTGAGCATACTGCAAAGCGCAAAGCCGCACCCGAGGGTATCACCGTCGGGGCTTTTGTGAGTAAGGATAAGGAATTTATCGTGTGTTTCAAAAAACTCTTTCAGTTCATCAAAATCCATATGCTCACTCCTCTCCGCTTTCCGTCAGCTCAGCCGCCTTTTCGTCGAGCTCCCTGCCTATAGCTTTCAGCTTGTCGAATATCCTCTGCGAGCTTTCGCCCGAAAGGTCGGCTATGAATTTAAGGTCGGGGCTTTTGCGCAGACCGAGCACGTTGGATATCTCGCGCTTGAATATGCCCGTAGCGCTGGTAAGACCCTTTACGGCGTCGGCTGTCTGCTTTTCGCCGCCGAAGCCCGACACATATATTTTACAGTATGAGCCGTCATGAGCGACCTCGCAGCGGGTGATGGTAAGCTGCTCGCCGCCCCCGATACGCGGGTCTTTCAGCTCGCGCATCTTTGCAAATACTATCCTGCGGATGTCCTCCGCCATTCGTCCTGCTTTGTAGCTTGGCATTTGTTTACCTCCGATCTGTAGGTCATGTTTTATTTATCTGCTGCTGCGCATCTCAGTGCAGCGTATCATTCACGGTACTCTTCCATCACATATGCCTCGAAGATATCGCCTTCCTTGAAGTCAGCGAACTTTTCAAGGGTGATACCGCATTCAAAGCCTTCCGCAACTTCCTTTACGTCGTCCTTGAAGCGCTTTAAGCTGGACATCTTGTCGTCAGCGATGATTATACCGTCACGCACTATGCGGATAAGGTCGTTCCTGCCGATCTTGCCGTTCTGTACATATGCA